>DATGFU010000655.1:0-15638 GCA_035308865.1 Allostellaceae bacterium
GCCGCCGAGCCCGAGTATCTGAGAGCCGCCCGCTATCTGTGCGACAAGCATGACGTGCTGCTGGTGATCGACGAGGTGAAGACGGGGTTCCGCGTCGCGCGCGGCGGCGTGCAGGAGCTGCTGGGCGTCCATGCCGATCTCTGCACCTTCGCCAAGGCGGTGGCGAACGGCTACCCGATCTCGGTGCTGGCCGGGCGCGAGGAGATCATGCGGAAGATCGGCCAGGGCGTCGCCCATGGCGGCACCTACACCGCCCATTCGGTGTCGCTGGCCGCGGCCGAGAAGACGCTCCAGATCCTCGACGAGACCGACGCGCTGGACCGCATCGCCGCCTACGGCACGCAGCTGCGCCAGGGCATGAGCCGCGTCCTCGACGCGCGGGGGATCGCCCACAGCTTCGTCGGCCACCCGTCGATGAGCGGGCTCTACTTCGCCAAGCAGCCGCCGCGCACGTATCGCGACTGGAAATCGAGCGACTACAGCTTCTACGATGCGATGGCGCAGGTGCTGCACGACGAAGGCGTGCTCTGCGAGCCGGATTCGCGCGAGCCGTGGTTCATCTGCGCGGCGCATGACGAATACTGCTTGAAGGATACGCTCGCCGGGTTCGAAATCGCGGTCGACGCAACGGTGCTCGCCGGGACGGACGGCCACAAGGCCACAGCGTGACAAGATGGAGCAGATCCCTGGATCAGGACGCCCACTTCCCCCTCTCCGCCCCTTTGGGGGGGAGAGGGTCGGGGTGAGGTGGGGTCGTGGTGCAAGATTCGGCGCTTGCGCAATCGCGCTGAAGCGTAGCGCCATCCGCACTTGCGATGGCCCCTCGACACCCGGCATCGAGGATTGCAGGATCCCCCACCTCACCCTGACCCTCTCCGCCCCCAGAGGCGGAGAGGGGAAATAAGATCGGGAGGACAGAATGGCGAAGGCCTATGACGCCATCGTCATCGGCGCCGGCCATAACGGGCTGGTGACGGCGTGCTATCTCGCGCGGGCGGGGTTGTCGGTGCTCGTGGTCGAGCGCAATCCGTATGTCGGCGGCGCCGCGGTGAGCCGCAGCCTCTATCCGAACTTCACCTACTCCAACTGCTCCTACGTCTGCAGCCTGCTCCGGCCCGAGATCATGCGGACGCTGGAGCTGCCGAAGCACGGGCTGCAGATCATCCCCTACGAGGGCGGCGTCACCTTCATGCGCGGCGGCGGCCACCTCGCCAGCTACGACAACCATGACGCGCTCCGCCGCGAAATTTCACGGCATTCCAAGCGCGACGCCGAGGCCTATGATCGGTTCAGCCGCGACGTGATGCGGCAGTGCAAGTTCATCAAGCCGCTGCTGATGCGCGAGCCGCCGGATCCGACCTCGTTCAAGCCCCGCGACATCATGGAGCTCGTCTACCTCGGCCAGCGCTTCTGGCAGCTGGGCGAGGAGCGGATGTACGACACGATCCGCTTCTGGACGATGAGCGCCGCCGACTTCCTCGAGGAGTATTTCGAGAGCGAGATCGTCAAGGCGCATTTCGCCGGCAGCTCGATCATCGGCACCGCGCTGGGCCCGCGCTCGCCCGGCACCGCCTATGTGCTGCTGCACCACTACATGGGCGATGTCGACGGCACGGTCGGCGCCTGGGGCTTCGCGCGCGGCGGCATGGGATCCATCACCAAGGCGCTGGCCTCGTCCCTGCAGGCGAGCGGCGGCGAGATCCGGGTCGATGCCGGCGTGCACCGGATCCTCGTCCGCAACGGCCGGACGGTCGGCGTGGCGCTCGCCTCCGGCGAGGTGATCCGCACCGGCGCCGTCATCTCCAACATGGATGTGAAGCGCACCTTCCTCGAGACGATGGACGAGCAGGATCTGCCCGGCGACTTCGTCCGCGCGGTGCGCAATTTCAAGATCCGCGGCTCGTCGGGGAAGCTCAACATCGCGCTGGACGGGCTGCCGTCCTTCCCGTCCCTGCCCGACGGCGCCCCCAGCATCCGCGGCGACATGCACATCACCGACACGGTCGAGATGATGGAACGCGCCTATGACGACTGGAAGGACGGGTTCTGGTCGCGCACGCCCTATGTCGACATGCTGATCCCGTCACAGATCGACCCGACCATGGTGCCGGAGGGTAAGCACTACATGTCGGTCTTCGTGCAATACTGCCCCTACCGCCTCGCCAACGGCGACTGGGACGAGGACAAGAAGAAGGCGTTCGGCAACACGGTCATCGACGCCATCGCCGAGCACAGCCCGGACTTCAAGAAGCTGATCCTGCATGCCGAGATCCGCACGCCGCACGACATCGAGCGCGAGGTGGGGCTGACCGAGGGCAACATCTTCCAGGGCGAGCTGACCATGGACCAGCTCCTGTTCAACCGTCCGGTCCCCGGCTTCGCGCAGTATCGCGGCCCGGTGCGCGGCGTCTACATGTGCGGGTCGAGCACCCATCCGGGCGGCGGCGTGATGGGCGCCCCTGGCGCCAATGCGGCGCGCGCGGTGCTGCGCGACCTCAAGAAGGCGGCCTGAGCCATGGGCTACGACACGATCGTCGTCGGCGCCGGGCATAACGGGCTCGTCTGCGCCGCCGTTCTCGCCAAGGCGGGGCAGAAGGTGCTGGTGGTGGAGGCCTCGGACCGGCTCGGCGGCGCCGCGGGCACGCGGGAATTCGCGCCGGGCTTCAAGGTCTCGGGCTGCGCACACCTGCTGCACCTGATGCCGCAGACGCTGATTGACGAACTGGGCCTGTCGGCCAAGGGTTTCGCGCTGGCCCGCAGCGCGATGCCCACCACCGCGCTCTCCGAGGACGGGCCGCTCGCGATCGGCCGCGACAGCCACGCCTCGCTGGCGCATCGCTCGGCCCCGGATGCCGAGGCCTTTCCGGCCTTCGCCGATGCGCTGGACCGGTTCGGCCGCACGCTCTTCCCGATCTTCGGCGCGCCGCCGCCGCGCCTCGGCACGACCGAGTGGGAGGACCGGCTGGCCATGCTCCGGCTGGGCTGGAACGTCCGCCGGCTCGGCCGGAAGGACATGCGCGAGTTCCTGCGCATCGTCGGCATGAACGTCTACGACCTGCTCGAGGACAATTTCGAATCGCCCCTGCTGAAGGGCGCCCTGGGGTTCGACGCGGTGTTGGGCACGAATTTCGGGCCGCGCTCCCCGGGCACGGTGCTGACCCTGCTCTACCGGCTCGCTGCCCAATCCGGCGCGAGCGGCGGGCTTGCCCAGCCGAAGGGCGGCATGGGCGGCCTCTCGGAAGCCCTCGCCGCAGCGGCCAGGGCGGCCGGCGCCGAGATCCGGACGGGCGCGCCGGTCGCACGCATCCTGATGGAGAACGACCGCGCGCAGGGCGTGGTGCTGGAATCCGGCGAGCGGATCGTCGCGAAAGCCGTCGCCTCCAGCGCCGATCCGCGCACCACCTTCCTCAAGCTGCTCGGGACCGAGCATCTCGATACCGGCTTCGTGCGCAAGGTGTTCCACCTGCGCTCGCGCGGCCTCGCGGCCAAGCTGCACCTAGCGCTCGATGCCCTGCCCGAGTTCACCGGGCTCGACGCCGCGTCCCTCGGCGGCAGGCTGATCCTGGCCCCCTCGCTTGACTATCTGGAGCGCGCTTACAATCATTCGAAATACAAGGAATTCTCGGAAGCGCCGGCGCTCGAGATCACCGTGCCGACGGTCAACGACCCGACACTGGCGCCGGACGGCAAGCACGTTCTTTCCGCGATCGTGCAGTATGCACCCTACGAGCTGGCCCAGGGCTGGGATGCCGGGCGGCAGCGGCTTGCCGACATCGCGATCGGCCTGATCGAGCTTCACGCGCCCGGGCTGCGCGAGCGCATCGTCGCCAGCGAGCTCCTGACTCCGCTCGACATCGAGCGCGAATATGGCATCGCCGGCGGCCACTGGCATCACGGCGAACTCGCCTTCGACCAGTTCTACATGGTGCGGCCGGTGCCGGGCGCGGCGCAGTACCGGACCCCGGTCGACGGGCTCTATCTCTGCGGCGCCGGCAGCCATCCGGGCGGCGGCGTGATGGGCGCCGCCGGCCGCAACGCCGCCCGCCAGATGCTGAAGCAGGCCGCCTGACATGAGCCTTGCCCCCCCCTTCCGCAAGCCGCTGGTCGACACGCCGTTCCGGCCGCGGGCGGACGAGCTCAACCAGATCGACAGCTACATCCCGTGGGCCGGCTACTCGACGGTCGACGTCTTCAGCAATGTCGAGCACGAGTATTTCGCGATCCGCAACGCCGCGACGCTCTTCGACCTGACGCCGATGGTGAAGTACCGGATCGCCGGTGCGGATGCCGAGCGCTACCTCAACCGGCTGGTCACGCGCGACATCCGCAAGCTCAAGGTCAACCGCGTCGCGTACTCGGTCTGGTGCAACGATTCCGGCCACCTGGTCGGCGACGGCACGATCTTCCGCCTCGGCGCGGATGAGTTCCGGCTCTGCATCGGCGAGCGGCATCTCGACTGGCTGATGGATTCCGCGATCAGCTTTAATGTCGAGATCGCCGAGATCACCGAGGAGATCGCGGCCCTTTCGCTGCAGGGCCCGACCTCCTACTCGGTGCTGCGCAATTTCGGCGTGGTCGGGATCGAGAAGCTCAAGGTCTTCGAGATCGGCCGTTACACCGTGGACGGGCTCGATCTGACGATCTCGCGCACCGGTTTCACCGGCGATCTCGGCTACGAGCTGTGGATGAGGCCGGAGCAGGCGGTCGCGATCTGGGACCGGCTGATGGCGGCGGGGAAGACCCGCGGCATAAGGCCGATCGGCTCGCAGGCGCTCGACATGGCGCGGATCGAGGCCGGGTTCATCATGCCGCACATCGACTTCATCTCGGCCGAACACACGATCCGGGTGGGGCGGGATCGTTCGCCCTTGGAGATGGGGCTCGACTGGCTGGTCGATTTCGACTGCGGCCATTTCACGGGCCGCCGGGCCCTGCTCGCCGAGAAGAAGCGCGGCCCGGCACGGCGCTTGGTCGGGCTCGATGTCGACGGCAACAAGCCAGCGCACCACGCGCTGATCTACGCCGACCGCGCCGGGAACCGGGAGGTCGGCTCCGTCACCTCCGCCATGTGGTCGCCGACTTGCAAACGCAACATCGCGCTGGCGATGATCGAGGCGCCGTTCTTCACGATGGGAAACGAGCTCTACGCCGATATCTATCTGAACCGCGAACTGGTCTGGGAGCGCCGCATGTGCGCCGCCACGGTGGTCGAGAAGCCCTTCTTCGTCCATGAGCGGCGACGCCTGACGCCGCCGGCGGAGAAGTAGCCGGATGATGGCGCGGAACGAGGCTCCTCCGTCACCATCCCCTTGGATGGGACAGGGCCGCGATGAGATAGAGCGACGACGGTCCGGCACCATGACCCTCTCCGCCTCAGGCGGAGAGGGATTTTTGCTGTGTGCGCCATGGCTCTGATCAGCCCGCAGCAGCAGAGTTCGTCCGACCGGCCGTGGCTCGATCCGGCGGCCAAACCGCAGATCGTCATCGAGAACGTCTCGAAGCTGTTCGGCAATTTCACCGCGGTCGATGCGGTGAGCCTCAAGATTTACAAGGGCGAGATCTTCGCGCTGCTCGGCGGATCGGGCTGCGGCAAGACCACGCTGCTGCGCATGCTGGCCGGGTTCGCGGCCCCGAGCGCGGGCAGGATCACCATCGACGATGCCGACATGACCGACGTGCCGTCCTACGAGCGGCCGGTCAACATGATGTTCCAGTCCTACGCGCTGTTCCCGCACATGACGGTCGAGCGCAATGTCGGCTACGGCTTGCGCAGTCTCAAGCTCGACAAGGCGGCGGCGCAGCAGCGCATCCGCGAAGCGCTGGACATGGTACAGCTCGGCCATCTCGGCAAGCGCAAGCCCCACCAGCTTTCGGGCGGCCAGAAGCAGCGCGTGGCGCTCGCCCGCGCGCTCATCCGCCGGCCCAAGGTGCTGCTGCTCGACGAGCCGCTGAGCGCGCTCGACAAGAAGCTCCGCGAGCAGACCCAGTTCGAGCTGATGAACATCCAGTACAAGATCGGTACGACCTTCGTCTTCGTGACGCACGACCAGGAAGAGGCGATGGCGCTCTCCAGCCGCCTTGCCGTCATGGACAAGGGCAAGATCGTCCAGGTCGGCACGCCCGCCGAGATTTACGAGTTCCCGCAGAACCGCTTCGTCGCCGACTTCATCGGCACGACCAATCTCTTCCCGGGTACGGTCGTTGCCAACGAGCCGACCACCGTCACCGTGCATAGTGACGAGATCGGCTGCGACCTCGTGGTCGACGACCCGCAACGCTACACCCAGGGCCAGCACGTGTGGGTCGCCATCCGGCCGGAGAAAATTCATCTTTCCAAGCAGCCGGTCCGCGAGGCGCGTACCAATCAACTCAAAGGCACGGTGTGGGAGCTCGGCTATCTCGGCAACCACTCGACCTACCGCATCAAATCCGAGAGCGGAAAGATCATCACCGCCTTCGCCCAGAACGCGCGGCGCAGCTCCGAGCTGTCGATCGACTGGAGCGAGGAAGTCTATCTGAGCTGGAGTGCCGACGCGGCCATCGTACTGCAGTCGTAGGCGGCCGGAACAACTGACGGGGGTTCTTGTGACGAAGGTCGAGCGATTCCGGTCGCTATCCCGGTTGCTTTTGCCGGGCTCGCTATTGCTTCTGCCGTTGGCGGCGCTTGGCCAGACCGCGCCGGCTCCGCCGCCGGCCGAGGCTGCCGCACCGGCCCGGGGCCAGCTCGAGGAGGTGGTGGTCACCGCCGAGCACCGCCGCGAGGACATCAACAAGGTTCCGATGAGCATCACCGCGCTGAGCGGCGACCAGCTGGAGCAGCAGGGCCTCAAGAACATCTCCGACATCGCCCGCACCGTGCCGGGCCTCAACTTCCAGAGCTCCGGGGATGCCTTCGGCACGACCGAGATCTCGATCCGCGGCATCAACTCGCAGGCGGGCGCCGCTCCGACCGGCATCTATATCAACGACACGCCGATCCAGGTGTATCTGGCGGGTTTCGTCGGCACCAACACGCCCTATCCCAAGCTCTTCGACCTGGAGCGGGTCGAGGTGCTGGAGGGACCGCAGGGCACGCTCTTCGGCGCCGGCTCGGAAGGCGGCACGGTGCGCTTCATCACGCCCCAGCCGAGCCTCGACACCTACACGGGCGTCCTTCATGGCGACGTCTCCTTCACCGACGACGGTGATCCGAGCTGGGAGGTGGGCGCCGCGGTCGGCGGGCCGATCGTCGAGGGCAAGCTCGGCTTCCGCGCGAGCGCCTGGTACCAGTCGACCGGCGGCTGGGTCGATCGTACCGACCCCAACACCAACACGGTCGTCGACCCGAACTCGAACTGGCAGGATTCCCGCTCGGCCCGCGTCGCGCTCAAGTTCCAGCCGACCGACGAGCTGACCATCACACCGTCGTGGTTCTACCAGAACACCTTTACCAACGACACGAGCCTGTGGTCGCTGGCCGAGCCCTGCATCAACGTCTCCGCGCATTGCCAGGTCGCCCAGACGGGCGGGCCGTTCAACAACCTGCAAGGCTTCGCACAGCCCGATTCCGACCATTTCGACCTGATGGGCCTCGACGCCGAATACCGGTTCGACGCGTTCAGCGTGAAGTCGATCACCTCCTGGCTGCACCGCAACGACAACCGCTACTCCGACGGCTCGGGCTACGATCTGACCAGCTTCGTCTCCTGGAACGGCTCGGGATTCGGCGGCGAGTACCTGCCGGACGGGCAGCCGTTCAAGTCGATCTACTTCCTGCAGAACAGCCAGGAGGATTTCGACGAGGAGATCCGCTTCTCGTCCAACAGCCAGCCTGGGGACAGGCTGACCTGGGAGGTCGGGCTGTTCTTCCAGCACAATCGCCAGGGCACGGTCGAGACGATCCAGGAGAACATGAAGACCGTCGCCAACGACCCGGCGGTCATCGCCAATAACGGCGAGACCTGCACTCCCGGCACCTGCACCGTCGCCGATCTGTTCGGCATCAACGATTACAAGCAGTACACATACACGTTCAACGAGATACTGCACGAGGCGCAGCAGGCGATCTACGCCAACATGGCGTACAACATCACCGACGAGATCAAGTTCGAGGCGGGGATCCGTGCGGCGCGGACGACCTTCGATTTCTACGAGGTGCAGAACGGGCCTTGGAACGCGCACGCCTTGCCCGACGGCACGGTGACGGGCTACGCGGTCGACTTCGCCACCAAGCGCGAGTACCCGGTGACGCCGCGCTTCAGCCTCTCGTACCAGATGACGCCCGACCAGATGGTCTACGGCACCATCTCGGAGGGCTACCGCATCGGCGGCGGCAACCCCGACCTGTCAACGCTCTCGGTCTGTGCCGTGGATTTCGCGACGCTCGGCATCACTGGAAATCCGCTGACCTTCAACTCCGATACGGTCTGGAACTACGAAGTCGGCACCAAGGGAAAATTCTTTGACAACGCACTCTCGGTGAAGGGCGACCTCTTCTACGAGAAGTGGAGCAACATTCAGACGCAGATCTACCTGCCCACCTGCGGCTATACCTTCCTCGAGAACACCGGCGACGCGGTGAGCAAAGGCGCTGAGCTGACCGCGGAATGGCGCGTCATGGACGGGCTGACCCTGTCCGGGAACATCTCCTATATCGACGCGCGCTACACCACGACCACCGAGGTGGGCGGCAACATCCTGGCGCTGAAGGGCGACAGCCTCGGGACGCCGCCCTTGACCTTCACCGTCTCGGCGGAACATGACCAGGACCTCGACGACGAGACCAACCTCTACATGCGCGCTGATTTCACCTACGCGAGTCACTACGTGCGCACGGGGAGCGATGTGGTCTACACCTTCGATCCCCAGATCCGGCCTGGCCTGTCGACGACGCAGCTGAACGCGCGCATCGGCGTGACACGCGGGGCTTGGGACGTCTCGCTCTACGGCAACAATCTGGCCAACACCCACACGCTGACCTATCTCTACCACGACAATTTCTATGCACCGGACATCAAGGCGGAGAGCCAACGGCCGCTGACCATCGGCCTGACCGCCGACTACCGGTTCTGAACAGAGAGACGGAGACCCCTCATGGGCGCTTTCACACGCGAGGAATGGCAGGCACACGCGGCGAAGCTGAGCTTCCGGCACCTCGCCTTCATCGACGGCAAGACGGTCGCCGCCGCATCCGGCGAGACCTTCGAGACCGTGAACCCGGCCACCGGCGCCGTGCTGGCGCGCGTCGCCGCCGGCAGCGCCGAGGACATCGATCGGGCCGTTGCCGCGGCGCGGCGTGCCTTTGAGGCAGGTTCGTGGTCGCGCGCCGAGCCGGGCGAGCGCAAGCGGGTGATGCTGCGGCTCGCTGAGCTCATTCGCGAGAACGCGGTCGAGCTGGCCCTCCTCGACAGCCTCGACATGGGCAAACTGGTGACCGACGCGGCTGCGGCCGACGTGCCGGATTCGGCGACGGTGATCCAGTGGTACGCCGAGGCGATCGACAAGATCTACGACGAGATCGCCCCCACGGGTGCCGGCAACCTCGCGATGATCCGGCGCGAGCCGCTGGGCATCGTCGGCGCCGTCGTGCCGTGGAATTTCCCGCTGCTGATGGCGGTGTGGAAATGCGCACCCGCGCTCGCCGCCGGCAATTCGATGGTCCTGAAGCCGGCCGAGCAGTCGCCGCTCTCCGCGTTGCGCTTCGCGGAGCTCGCCGCCGAGGCCGGCCTGCCCGACGGCGTGCTGAACGTCGTGCCGGGCTTCGGCGAAACCGCCGGCAAGGCGATCGGCATCCATCCCGACATCGACTGCGTCGCCTTCACCGGCTCGACCGAGGTGGGCAAGTACTTCCTCGCCTATTCCGCCCAGTCCAACATGAAGCAGGTCTGGCTGGAATGCGGCGGCAAGAGCCCGAACCTCGTCTTCGCCGACTGCGCCGATCTCGACGCCGCGGCGCAGAAGGCCGCCTTCGGCATCTTCTTCAACCAGGGCGAGGTCTGCTCGGCGAACTCGCGGTTGCTTGTCCAGCGCGGCATCAAGGACGAGCTGCTCGACCGCATCCTCAAGGCGTCCGCGGAGATCAAGCCGGGCGACCCGCTCGATCCCGCCTCGACCATGGGCGCCATGGTGGACGAGACCCAGACGCGCCGGGTCATGTCCTATATCGAAGAGGGCAAGCGCACGGCCCGTCTGGTGGCCGGCGGCGAGCGGATCACGATCGACGGCAAGGGCTGCTTCGTCGTGCCGACCGTCTTCGACGGCGTCACCAACCAGCACAAGATCGCCCGCGACGAGATCTTCGGGCCGGTTCTGTCGGTGATCGAGTTCGACGAGGAGGACGAGGCCGTCCACATCGCCAACGACACGATCTACGGCCTCGCCGCCAGCGTTTGGACCGACAGCCTGTCGCGCGCCCACCGCGTCGCCGAGCGGCTGCGGGCCGGGACAGTCTCGATCAACACCGTCGATGCCGGCGGCGCGATCGTGCCCTTCGGCGGCTTCAAGCAGTCCGGCATCGGCCGCGACCTGTCGCTGCATTCCTTCGACAAGTACACGGCGCTGAAGACGATCTGGGTGAAGTACTGAGACTGCAGTCCCCCTCACCCTCCCCTCTCCCCCAGCGGGGGAGAGGGATGACGAAGGCTTGGCGAGCCGCAGGCGAGCCTAGCCGGAGCTGGGTGAAGGGGAAGGTCGCTATAGCTTCTTGTCCTTGACCAGCTGGGCCAGCGCGGCGTTGGTCTTTGCGTCCTTGCTGATCGCCTCGGCGAGCTTGTCGCCGGCCTTGGCGAGGTCCTTGGGATCGTCGGCCGCGTCGATCAGCACGCCCTTCGCCAGGCGCTTCGTCGCCTCCTCGATGATCTTCTCGGCGCCCTTCGACCAGGCCTTGTCGAGGGCGACCTTGCCGAGGCCCTTGAAGGCGTAGTCGCCGAGATACTTGGCGGTGTTCTTGCCGAAATCCTCGAGCTGCTTGTCCATCGAGCCGAACATGGCGCCGGTCGTCCCGCCCTCGATCAGTGCGTCGGCGACATCCTCCGCGGCCTTCTTGAGCGTCATCTTCGAGCCTGGCTTGCAGGCCTCGACGACGTCCCGGATCGCCTTCTCGATCGCCTTGCTGAGACCTTCCTTGATCGCTTTTTCGGCGACCTTGGCGACGACTTCGCTGCCGAACTTCTTGAGCGCCGTCGCGCCGAGCTTCTTTGCCACGGACTCGGTCAGCTCGCCGCAGAAGCCCTGGTCGTGCATGAGCGCGCCGACCGTGGCGTCGAGCGCGCCGCTGACCAGCACGTTGCCGAACGCGTCGACGACATCGAAATTGGCGGTCTTGCTGGCCTTGTCGATCTGGTTCAGCACCTCCTTGTAGGCGCCGACGCTGCCCATCACCGCCGCCGTCACCTCGATCGAGGCGCCGCCGGTGGCCACAGCCGCCAGGATCTCCAGCGTGGTGACGGAGCCGTCGCGCACCATCTCCAGCTTCTTGATGAGGTCCTCGCCGCCGTCATAGAGCTTGTCGCGGTATTCCTTCATCGCCTCGGTGGCCTTCGCGATCGGGTCGTAGCCCTTGTCGAGCGCCTTGCGGAGCCCGTCGACGTCGCCGGATTTGATCGCGGTCTGCATCGCGCCCACCGCCGTCTCGGCCGACTTGATCACCGATTCCGACGGGAAGGTGTTGCCGCCCCAGGCATCGACGATCGCCGGGATCAGGAAGAACGTCTCCTTCCGGGCGTCGCGATGCGCGTCCCACAGGTTGCGGACCTCGTCGACCTTCTTCTGGTAGCCGTCGACGATCGGCTGCGAGGCTTGGCAGGCCTCCTTCTCGAACGCCTTCCACTCCGCCTCGTCGAGATAATAATCCTGGCCGTTGTACTGGATGTGGTGCGCCTTGATCTTCGGCGGGTTCTTCAGGAGCTTCAGCGTCGCGTCGTCAACAATGCCGGTCGGGCGCACCTTCACATCCTTCTGGAACCGCATGACGCCCTTGGTCGTCGCGTCGTCGAACTCGCCCGATTCCGGCACGACCGAGGCCTGGTAGTACTCGTTGATCTGCTGCTGCACCTTCTTGACGTCGGGACTCGAAACCCCTTCCTGCAAAGCAGCCATAGCCGCATCCTTTCGGTCTGTTAGATTATCGTCATCATTTCGTTTCGAACGGTTTCAATATCCACAAGTCCCGGCATAGGTAATCTGACCGCTTCGCTTTCTTGGCGCGTTGGGATTTCTGACGCTCATTATGCTGTGCGCATAGTAGAATCGGCAATCGAACGAGGTATGCTTGCGGCCCGAGAATGATCGCTTTCGCACGACAGGGGAAGCCCCATCCTGTGCACGCGCGCCTCAAGCGGACGATGCGGCGGATTCGGTTCCGTCAGGCTCGGGCTCGTCAACGGTGTGGACGAACTCCCGGCCGTGCAGCGTCAGGGTCAGCCGCGTGCCGGGAATCTCGGCAAACGCCCGGCGACGCCGCTCCAGCTCCCCGGATGAGACATCGGCCGGGACCTGACGCATCGCCAGCAGCTGCGCGTGCGTGGTCTTGCGGCCGCTCCATGCGTGCTCGCTGCGCGGCAGGGGGCCGTCATCGTCGAGCAATCGCGTGTACCACCGCGCCAGCAGCGCCACCGAGGCGCGCAGCGCCCGCCGGCCAAACTCGAGCTGACCCGCAGCCGGCGGGATGCCGGTCCATTCGACATCGACGATCGGACCCTCGTCGACCCGCGGCGCCATCTCGTGCAGCGTCGCGCCGAACCTGGCGCAGCCGTCATAGGCGCCCCAGCTCTCGGGGTGGCGGCCGGGATAGGAGGGTGGTCCGGGATGGATGTTGTAGGACGGCCCTGGCAGGCGCCGCAGCAAGGGTTCGGGCACGATGACGGCGGTGCAGAAGGCGAGAAGCCGCGCCGCTTCCTCCGACTCGTCGAGAGCCGCCTTCAGCTCGTCTAGCGACGCGACCGGGCGGATGACGTCACCCGGCCTGGCCAGCTGGGTGGTGACGAAGCGCGCCTCCAGCTGACCGGTCAGGAGCAACAGGCGTCGCGGCATCTTCCCTCCCTGGCCGGCCCCGAAAGGGACCACGCCGCTGCGGCGCGCGCAACGGTCGAGGTCATCCGCATCATCGGCTATATTATGAAGAT
The DNA here is from genome assembly GCA_035308865.1 of Allostellaceae bacterium. GTDB lineage: Bacteria > Pseudomonadota > Alphaproteobacteria > ATCC43930 > CGMCC-115725 > DATGFU01. The sequence continues at coordinate 13,101 of DATGFU010000655.1, forward strand.
CGTACGAGGGAGCGTACGATAGCGATGACCGGCGATGGATTCGACCTGATCGTCCTGGGCTGCGGTGCGGCGGGACTGTCCGCGGCGGTGAGCCATGCCGCCGAGGCTTGGGCGCAAGGCCGCACGGCGCAGATCGCCGTGCTCGAACGCGCGACCAGGGAGGGCCGCGGCGGCGCCACGCGCTGGACCAGCGCATGGTTCCGCATCACCGAGGATCGCCGGCTCGATCCGGCCTTCGTCGATCGGATGGCGCAGTTTTCCGGTGGCCTCGCCGATCTCGACTATTGCCGCACGCTTGCAAGCGAGGTCACGGCGACGCTGGCGTTCCTCGAAGCCAATGGCGTCGAGCTGATCTACTTCAAGCAGCCCTTCCCCAATCGCAACACCGGCGGCGGGCTCGGCATGCCGGTCCGCGGCGGCGTCGGCATCGTCGACGGGCTCGCCGAGGTGGTCGAACGCACGCCGGGGTCGACGATCCTCTACGACAGCGAAGCGGTTCGGCTCAGCGTGTCCGATGAAGGCCGCGTCGACGGCGTCGTCATGCGCGGGCGCGACGGGCTGTTGCGGACGCTCAAATCCACGGCGGTGGTGATCGCCTGCGGCGGCTTCGAAGGCAGCCGGGAGATGCTGACGCAATATGTCGGCGCACGCGCCTGCGACCTGACGCTGATCGCGCCGACGCTCAGGAACAACCGCGGCGACGGCATCCGCATGGCCATGGAGATCGGCGCCGACACCGCCGGTCAGTTCGACATGTTTCACGGCGAGCCGGTCGACCCGCGCTCGTCGAAGCCCGACGCCGTCGTCTACGCCTTCCCTTACGGCATCGTCGTCAACGGCGCGGCCAAGCGCTTCTTCGACGAAGGCCAGGACAGTTTCGATGCGACGTTCGAGGCGCTGGGCTACGAGATCTGGCGCCATCAGGACCAGATGGCCTTCTTCATCGGCGACCAGACCACGCTCGGTATCGAGCACGTCGACAAGATCATCCTGACCGACCAGCCGCCGGTCGAAGCCGCGACGCCGGGCGAGCTGGCCCAGGCGCTTGGCCTCGATCCCGTCGCGCTGGAACACACCATCCGCGAGTACAACGCGGCGATCGGCCCCGGCACGTTCGATCCCCATCGCCGCGACGGGCGTGCCGCAATCGGGCTGGCAGTGCCGAAATCGAACTGGGCGTTTCCGATCGAGCGGCCGCCCTATATCGCCTATCCGCTGGCCTGCGCCGTCACCTTCACCTTCGGCGGGGTGCGGACGGACTCTCTCGGCCGGGTGGTGACGCCAGCCGGCACGGCCATTCCCGGCCTCTACGCCGCCGGCGAGGTGACCGGCCTCTACTATCATTCCTACCCCGCCGGCACGTCGGTGCTGCGCGCGGCGACGTTCGGACGGATCGCCGGGGCTCATGCTGCTCGCCTTCTCGGGGACTCGTGACATGCAGATCGTCCACGCCGGCCGGATGGACTGGGGCGAGAACCTGGCTGCGCATCGCCACGGCGGCATGGCGCACAAGCTCCTCTTCGAAGGCGAAGAAGGCAGCCCGGACAACTTCCTCCTCGTGCTGGCGCGCGAAGGCGCGGACTACTACTCGCCGCGCCATCGCCACGCCTGGGACCAGGTGCGGCTCTGCCTCGAAGGCGCCATCCCGATCGGCAAGGATTGGTACGTCCGGGCCGGCGAGGTCGGCTACTTCCCCGAAGGCGTGCCCTACGGCCCGCAGGAGGGCGGACCGGACCGGCTCGTCCTGCTGCTGCAGTTCGGCGGCGCCAGCGGCCAGGGCTATCTCGGACCGGACCAGCTGCGGCGCGCCCGGACCGAGCTCGAGCGGGAAGGCACGTTCGAGCGCGGCGTCTTCCGCCGCACGCGCGGCGACGGCCGCAGGAACGAGGATGCCTACGAAGCCATCTGGCGGCATGTGACGGGCCGACCGATCGCGTATGCGACCTCGTCCTATGAGGCGCCGATCGTCATGCGGCCGGAGGAGCTTCCGTGGCGGAATGTAGGGCCGGATCTACGCGCCAAGGAGATCGGCCGGTTTGCCGAGCGCGGTCTATCGCTCCATGAGATCAGCCTTGCGCCTAACGCCCGATACGCCGTCGCAGCCGAGCCCGGCCGGTCCTTCATTTTCGTCCGCGCCGGCGAGGGCAGTTGCGACGACGAGGCCTACGCGCCTCACACCACGATCCGGCTCGAACCGGACGAGGCCGTGGCGCTCAGCGCCCGCACCCCGACTCGGCTTTTCGCGATCTCGGTCGAGCCGGCGGCCGTTGCCTGACCGGCCGCGGACGCGGCAGCGCCCCCTCCCTGTCCCTCCCCCGCCAAGCGGGAGAGGGTACGACGCGGCATTCGCCATGCCTCTCCCGGTTCCGGCGGAGGGCGCGGCATCGACGGAGCGTCCCCTCTCCCGCTTGCGGCACGGCTGTGCGGGGAAAGTATTGCCGCCACGAGAACGAGTCTCGGGCGAGGCTTGTGCGTCTTTTGATGTCGTCATGCGCGGGCTTGACCCGCGTATCCACGTCGTTCCGTGTCGCGGAGCCA
>DATGFU010000656.1:0-15372 GCA_035308865.1 Allostellaceae bacterium
GGACGGACGGCGACACCAGCGGCGGGCGGACGGGCTGCTGGCCACCTGCGTGCAGCACGAGATCGACCATCTGAACGGTATCCTGTTCGTCGATCACCTGTCGGCGCTCAAGCGCAACATCATCCTGCGCAAGCTCGCAAAGGCCCAGAAGGCGAAGGAAGAGGCCGCGATGTGACGATCGCCTTCATGGGCACGCCCGGCTTCGCGGTGCCGGCGCTGGATGCCCTGGTCGCGGCGGGCCATCGGATCGTCGCCGTCTATTCTCAGCCGCCGCGCCCGACAGGGCGCGGGCATCGTGTGCAACCCTCGCCCGTGCAGGCGCGGGCGGAGGCGCTGGGCCTGCCTGTGCGGACGCCGGGGACCTTCAAGGACGAGGCGGTGCAGGCAGCGTTCGCGGCGCTCGATCTCGATGCCGCGGTCGTTGCCGCCTACGGCCTGGTCCTGCCGGAGGCCGTGCTGCGGGCGCCGCGCCTCGGCTGCATCAACATCCACGCTTCGCTGCTGCCGCGCTGGCGGGGTGCGGCGCCGATCCAGCGCGCGATCATGGCGGGCGACGCCGAGACCGGGATCACCATCATGCAGATGGAGCGCGGGCTGGATACCGGGCCGATGCTGCTCCGCGCGGCGATCCCGATCGGCCCGGCGGCGACGCAGGCGAGCCTGACCGAGGCGCTGGCGGCGCTCGGCGCACGGCTTGCGGTCGAGGCGCTCGACAGGCTCGCGGCCGGCCGTCTCGTCGCCGAAAGGCAGCCGGAATCGGGCGTTACCTACGCTGCCAAGATCGCGCGAGAGGAGGGGGCGCTCGATTGGCGCCACTCGGCGGTCGAGAACGAACGCAAGGTGCGCGCGCTCAACCCTGCGCCGGGCACATGGTTCGCGCTCGGCGAGGAGCGCATCAAGGTGCTTGCCGCTGCCGCGGAGCCGGGTGCCGGCACCTCCGGCTCGGTTGTCGATGCCGATCTCGGCATCGCTTGCGCCGAGGGCGTGTTCCGGCCGACCATCCTTCAACGCCCCGGCCGCGGCCCGGTCGAGCGCCGCGCCTTCCTCAACGGAACGCCGGTGAAGACGGGGACGCAGCTCGTCACGCCGGTCCCTGCGGGCGGGTAGCATGCCGCGCTACAAGCTGACACTCGAATATGCCGGGACCGGCCTGGTCGGCTGGCAGCGGCAGCCGACCGGCAATTCGGTCCAGGAGATCCTGGAGACGGCGTTCGAGCGCTTCGTCGGCCCGGTCTTCGTGCAAGGCGCCGGGCGGACCGATGCCGGGGTGCATGCCTCGGGGCAGGCGGCCCATGTCGATCTCGACCGGGAGATCGCCCCGCACGAGATCATGGGGGCGCTCAACTTCCATGTGAGACCGCACGCCGTTTCGGTGCTGGCGGTCGAGGCGGTGGACGATACCTTTCATGCGCGCCTGTCGGCCACGCGCCGGTCCTATCTCTACCGCGTCATGAACCGGCGGGCGCCGCCGGCGCTCGATCGCGATCGGGTCTGGCACGTGGCGGCGGCTCTCGATACGCCTGCCATGGCAGAGGCGGCGCGGCATCTCCTCGGCCACCACGACTTCACGACCTTCCGGGCACGGTTCTGTCAGGCGCGCTCGCCCCTGAAGACCCTCGACCGGCTGGACGTCACACGCGAGGGCGACGAGGTCAGGATCGTCGCCGAGGCGCGCTCCTTCCTCTATCATCAGGTGCGCAACATGGTCGGGACGCTGCGGCTGGTCGGCGCCGGCCAGTGGCGGCCCGGCGACGTGGCGGCGGCGCTGGCCGCGCGCGATCGGGCCGTGGGTGGCCCCACGGCGCCGCCGGAAGGGCTGTGCCTGACGGCTGTTTCCTACGCCGGATCAGAAGAACGAGCCCGTCGCGATCCAGTTGGCGACGGCGCCGACGGCGAAGCTGAAGAAGGCGTCGAGTAGCACGATCGCCGCCGCCCGCGCCCCGCCGACCTCCAGTATCGCCTCCGCCATGAAGGCCTCGATGATCCACGCATAGACGTCGAACATGAGCAGCGGCCAGTCGCCAAGACCCTGCAGGACGGTGATGCACAGTCCGAGAACGCCCAGCGAGAGCACCACCCGCGCGGCATTGAACCAGTTGTAGGCGCTGATGAACCACGCCCAGCGCTCAGGTCGCCGGTAGAGCCTGAGGACTGGGATCAGCAGCAGCGGGAAGCCGGCGACGGCGATGATCTGGCCGATGATGTTGGCCGTGACGAAGAGCCCGGGGCTCGTGGCCTCGCTCTGGACCAACTGGACCGCGATCACCAGTGCGATCGCCGGCAGCACCAGCAGATAGGCGACGAAGGACCGAGCCGCCGCCGCGCGGTCGCGACCGAACCCATCGCCGCCCTTGCGGTCGAACAGCGCGAGCCGGCCGATGCCGTCGATCGCGCGCTCGGCTTCCTCGATGTGACTCACGCGCCGCCCGCGAAATAGGAATCGAGCACGCGGCGATAGATCTCGGTCAGCGCCTCGAGATCGGCGACGTCGGCGGCCTCGTCCACCTGATGCATGGTCCGGCCGACCAGCCCGAACTCGGCAACCGGACAGGCGCGCTGGATGAATCGGGCATCCGACGTGCCGCCGGTCGTGCTGAGCATCGGCCGGCGTCCGGTGACGGTCTCCGCGGCATCGGCAATCAGCTGCGCTACGGCGCCGGGCGGGGTCAGAAAGGCTTCGCCCGAAACCGCCACGTCGAGCGTCCAGCTTCCGCCGTGCCGGCCGATCCGCTCGCGCAGCCATTTGTCGAGCGAGGCGCCGGTCCAGCGGTCGTTGAAGCGGATGTTGAAGACGGCCTCGGCCTGCCCCGGGATCACGTTGGTCGCGGGATTGCCGACATCGACCGTGGCGACCTGCAGCGTCGAGGCCTCGAAGTGCTCGGTCGGCGCATCGAGCGGCTGTTGGATCAGGTCGGCCAGGATCGAAACCAGCCGATGGACCGGGTTGTCGGCGAGATGGGGATAGGCGGTGTGGCCGGCCTTGCCCTCGACGGCGAGCCGGCCGGTCAGGCTGCCGCGCCGTCCGATCTTGATCATGTCGCCGATCCGCTCGGCATTGGTCGGCTCGCCGACGATGCAGAGATCGAGCCGCTCGCCTTCCTCGGCCAGCCATTCGAGCACCCGTCGCGTGCCGTTGATCGCGACACCCTCCTCATCGCCCGTCACCAGCAGGCTGATCGATTCGGTGAAGGCCTCGCGACGGGCCGCCAGGAAACGATCGACCGCCGCGACGAAGCAGGCGATGGCGCCCTTCATGTCGACGATGCCGCGGCCGATCAGGCGGCCGTCGCGGATCGTGGCGGCGAAGGGCGGCGACGTCCAATGTTCCGCCTCGCCGGCCGGCACGACGTCGGTATGGCCGGCGAAGCAGAAATTGCGGCCGCCCGTGCCGAGCCTCGCATAGAGATTGGCCACCGGCGCCGTGCCCGGCGCCGCGAAATCGAGCCGGCGGCAGGTGAAGCCGAGAGCCTCAGCCGCCTCGGCGAGCACGCTCAGCGCGCCGGCATCGTGCGGGGTCACGCTCGGACAGCGCACCAGCGCCTGGGCAAGCGTCACGGGATCGAGAGACATGGCGGGGAGTCTGACCGAAGGCGTCGGCGACTTCAATGCACAGCCACGAGCGGGGCGCGAGTATGTCGCGGATGCGTCACGCGCACTCAGAATCGCAGGAGATCGTTGATTGCCGTCTTGGCTCGCGTCTGGGCGTCGACCCGCTTGACGATGACCGCACAAGCGAGGCTGGGGCCCGGGCTGCCGTCCGGCAGCTTCTTGCCCGGCAGGCTGCCCGGAACGACGACAGAATAGGGCGGCACCTCGCCGACAAAGACCTCGCCGGTGGCGCGGTCGACGATCTTCGTGGTGGCGGAGAGGAACACGCCCATCGCCAGAACCGAGCCGCGGCCGACCCGCACGCCCTCGACCACCTCGGAGCGGGCGCCGATGAAACAGTCGTCCTCGACCACCACCGGGTCGGCCTGAAGCGGCTCCAGCACGCCACCGATGCCGACGCCGCCAGAGAGGTGGCAGTTGCGGCCGATCTGGGCGCAGCTGCCGACGGTCGCCCAGGTGTCGACCATGGTGCCGGCGCCGACATGGGCGCCGACATTCACGAAGCATGGCATGAGCACGACGCCCGGTGCGATGAACGCGGAATGGCGCACGATGGCGCCCGGCACGGCGCGAAAGCCGGCCCGGTTGAAGTCCTGGGCCTTCCATCCGGCGAATTTCGGCTTCACCTTGTCCCACCACACGGCCTCGCCATGGATCGGATCGACCGGTCCGCCGCGCAATACGTCGTTGGGCGTGATGCGGAACCACAGCAGCACCGCCTTCTTGACCCACTGGTGCACGAACCAGCTGCCGCCGGGCTGCGGGCTCGACACGCGGATGATGCCGTCATCCAGCAGCTTCATCGTTTCGGTGACCGCGGCGGCGATTTCGCCGGCGCTCTCCGGTCCGATCTCGGCACGCCGCTCCCAGGCGGCGTCGATGATCGTTTCGAGCGGCGTATCGTTCATGGAAGCCCGCGAGCGCGTGGAAGGCGCGCCAAGATCGGCATCATGCCGCCGGCTGTCAACCGGAAGCCTTCGACCTGAGGAAAGCCAGGATAAATCAGAGAGTTAGGTTTAGGCCCGGACCTACCTTCTGAAGAGATAGGAAAGCCCGCCGCCCACGCCCATGATGATGGCGATCGGAATCACCAGGAAGGCCCATTGAAGGAACGGCACGCCCATGAAGGCCACGTTCGCGAGGCTCAGCAGCCACACGCCGACCGCGACCAGCAACAAATGACGCCAGCGCCCGGGGGGCGCGAGGCAGCCGCTGATGACGAAGCCCACGGTTCCGAACACAAGGTTCGAGAGGCCGAGCGCGACGGCGTATGCCGGTGTGCCCGAGGCACCGCGAAACGCGAAGAGGAAGCCGACGACGAAGCCGCTTAGGAACGTGAGGCCGAAGATGATGAGAACGTCACGCAGAATCGGCAGGATGCGGAGGGCGGCGCCGGCGCCATCCTCTTCCGACCCGCTCATGCCGTTGTGGCTCATCGGGAGAAGCGTCCTTCAGCGAACTGCCAGCGCCATGGTAGCTGCGCAGGTACAGGCTGACAACGCCGCCGGTTGCGTCACGGCTGCGTCGGACGACTACGCCGATGGACCGGGGCTCTTCCGGCGGATCAGCGTGCCGGCACCCTCGCGGGACAGGAGCTCGACAAGGATGGCGTGATGGCGCCGGCCGTCGAGGATGACCGCGGCTTCGACTCCGCCCTCGACGGCGCTCAGGCAGGTCTCGATCTTCGGGATCATGCCGCCGTGGATCGTGCCGTCGCGGATCATCTCGCGGGCCTCTTCCACCGAGATCTCGGCCATGACCTCGCCCCTGGCATCGAGGACGCCGGCGATGTCCGTCAGCATCAGCAGGCGGCTGGCCTTCAGCGCCACGGCGATCGCGCCGGCCGCGGTGTCGGCGTTGATGTTGTAGGTCTCGCCTTCGTCGCCGGTGCCGATCGGCGCCACGACCGGGATCATGTCGGAGTTCTCCAGAAGCTGGATGATCCCGGCATTGACCTCGGTCGGCTCGCCGACGAAGCCGAGGTCGAGCACCTGCTCGATCAGGCTGCCGGGGTCGCGCGTGGTCCGCGTGAGCTTCCGCGCCTTGATGAGTTCCGCGTCCTTGCCGGAAAGCCCGACCGCCCGGCCACCGGCGGCGCTGATCAGGCCCACGATCTCCTTGTTGATCGAGCCGCACAGGACCATCTCGACGATCTCGACGGTCGCCCGGTCGGTCACCCGGAGGCCGCCGGAGAACGAGCTCTTGATGTTGAGCCGGTCGAGCATGCGGCCGATCTGCGGGCCGCCGCCATGCACCACCACGGGGTGAAGGCCGATCTGCTTCAGCAGCACGATGTCGCGCGCGAACCGGGTGGCGCTCTCGACATCGCCCATCGCGTGGCCGCCGTATTTCACCACGATGGTCTGGCCCGAGTAGCGTCGCATGAAGGGCAGCGCATCCGACAGAACCTCCGCGCGGAAGGCGAGGTCGTCCTGCTCTGCGTCGTTCATGGCAGACTCCTGCGGGGGGCTGTTGCGGCCCGGCATTACCTGAGCGGCTGCGGGGCCGCAAGCGCGGCCAGCGCCGCGCGGAGGGCCGGGATGCCGGCGCCGTCGCGGCTCGAGACGGCGTGGATCTCGGGATGCGCGGCCGAGTGCCGGCCGGCCAGCCGGGTCACCTCGGCGACGCGTGCGGCCAGGGCGCCTGATGTGAGCTTGTCGCATTTGGTCAGCACGAGCTGGAACCCGACAGCCGCCGCGTCGAGCTGGCGCATCAGCGGTTCGTCGACCGGCTTGACCCCATGCCGCGCGTCGATCAGCACCACGGCGCGGCGCAGTGTGGTCCGGCCCTTGAGATAGGCCTCGATCAGCTTGGTCCAGCGCTGGATCTCGGCTTTCGATGCCTGCGCGTAGCCGTAGCCAGGCATGTCGACGAGCACCAGCCTGCCGCCGAGATCGAAGAAATTCAGCTGCTGCGTGCGTCCCGGCGTGTTCGACGTGCGCGCCAGGTCGTTGCGGGCGGTGAGCGCGTTCAGCAGGCTCGACTTGCCGACATTCGAGCGCCCGGCGAAAGCCACCTCGGGCAAGCCCGCCTCGGGGAGGGTGTCCAGCCGGGCCGAGCCGTTGAAGAAGGTGCATGGGCCGGCGAACAGGAGCCGCCCAGCCTCCAGCGCCTGGCGTTCCTCGTCGCCGGATTCGCCCTTGCCCCGGTAAGACAGCGGGGATGGAGGGAGCGCTCCCGCAGGATCCTGAGTCACGCCTTGGGTTTCGCCACGTGGCGGGTGATCACGTATTGCTGGAGGATCACCAGGATGTTGCTCCAGGTCCAGTAGATGACCAGGCCGGAAGCGAAATTGCCGAGCATGAACATGAACATGAGCGGCATGAACTGCATCATCTTCGCCTGCACCGGATCGGGCGGCGCGGGGTTCATGCGCTGCTGGAGGTACATGCTGCCGCAATAGATGATCGGCCAGACGCCGAGCTGGGGCAGGAAATGGGGCGGAACCCACGGCACGAGGCTGAAGAGATTCCAGATCGTCGTGGGGTCCGGCGCGGAGAGATCCCGGATCCAGCCCCAGAATGGCGCGTGCCGCATCTCGATCGTGACGTAGAGCACCTTGTAGAGCGAAAAGAAGATCGGGATCTGCAGGAAGATCGGCAGGCAGCCGCCCAGCGGGTTGACGCCCTCGCGCTTGTAGAGCGCCATGGTCTCCTGGTTGAGCTTGACCTTGTCTTCGCCGTAGAGCTCGCGCAGCTTCCGGGCTTCGGGCTGGACCGCCTTCATCTTGTTCATGCTGAGGACCGCACGGGTCTGCAGCGGGAAGAACAGGATGCGCATGATGACGGTCATCAGCAGGATCGCGACGCCGAAATTGCCGACGGCCTGGAAGAGCAGATCGAGAAGATAGAAGATCGGCTTGGTGAAAAACCAGAAATCGCCGAAGTCGATGGCGTTGTCGAAGCGCAGCAGGCCGAACGCGTCGCGGTACTGCGCGAGCAGCTTGACCTCCTTGGCGCCGGCGAAGACCAGGCTGGAGCTGGCGGCGCTGCCGCCCGGGAGAACGACCGACGCAGGGCCGGTATAATCGAACTGGTACTTCTGGCTGTCGCCGGCCCCGATATGGGACAGCCGTGTATCGATCTTCTCGCTCTGGTCGAGCGGCGCCACCGCGCCCAGCCAGTATTTGTCGCTGAAGCCGACCCAGCCCATGGCGTCACGGCAGTTGACCGGATTTCCCTTGGTGTCCGGGACGAACCACCAGCCGCGCGTCGCCTTGCACGTATCGAGGTTGCCGCCGGTGCCCAGCGCCGAATAGGGGAAATCGGCTTCAATGCCGTTGAGCCCCGCGATCGCCCCCTCGTACGACACCCAGGTTTGCGACGCCGGCGGCACGCCGGTCCGCGAGATCAGGGAGAACGGCCGCAGCGTCACCGGCTCGGGGCCGCTATTGGCGACGGTCTGCTTGACCGTGAACATGAAGTTCGCATCGAGCGAGATCTCGCGGCTGAAGCGGAGCCCCTCGCCGTTCTCCCAGGTCAAGGTCACCGGGGCGCCGACCGAGAGCGTGGCCCTGTCCGCCGTCCACTCGGTGTCATCGTCGGGGAGCTTGAGGCCCGGCGTGACCGCGATCCAGCCCTGCTCGGCGAAATAGGCATGCGGCGCCCCCGAGGGCGACAGCAGTACGATCGCCGGGCTGCCGGGATCGACCGTCTCGTGATAGCCGGTCAAGGTGAGATCGTCGATCCGCGCACCCTTGAGCGCGATCGAGCCGGCGAGCCGCGGTGTCTGGATGGCGACGCGGAGAGACCGTTTCAGCACGTCGTCGCGGGACGCCGATGCTTCCGGAGACGCTGGGGCCGGCACTGCGCCTGGCAGAGTAGCCTGGGCTTCGGCGTTTTCGGGCGGCCGCACCGGCGGCTTCGCCGGTGGCGCCAGATACTGGAAGGCCACCAGGATCGCCGCCGACAGCGCGATGGCGAGGATCAGTCTCCGCGTTTCCATGATTCAGGTTCCGACGGGACGGCTCTTAGGCGGCACGGGATCCCAGCCACTGCCGCCCCAGGGATGGCAGCGCGCAACACGGCGCACCGCCATCAGCGTGCCGCGACCGGCGCCGTGGCAGCGCACGGCCTCCTGGGCATAGGCGGCGCAGCTCGGCTCGAAGCGGCAATTTGCGCCGAGAATTGGGGAAATGAGCATGCGGTAGAGCCAGATGAGCGCGCAGAGCGCGCGGGTCAGGGGCACGGTTGCGGTCCGTTCGTTTCGCTGTCGCGCCACGCCTTCAGCCGCCGCAGCCCGGCTTCGAGATCGCCGAGCAGCAGGGCGAACGTCCGGCGCGCGGTTGCCTCGCGCGCGATGATGACATAGTCGAGGCCTTCAGCGGCATGCGTCGTCATGACCGTTCGTGCTGCCTCACGCAGACGCCGCTTTGCTCGGTTGCGCACCACCGCCCCGCCGACCTTCTTCGATGCGGTGAGGCCGACGCGGCGCGTATCCGCCGCGTCGGTGGAATCGACCGGCGCCACCTGAAGGATCAGGCCGGGCGCCACGAATTTCCGCCGAAGGCCGGCGACCCGGAGAAAGTCCTGCCGCCGCAGCAGCCGGCCGAGCTTCCGGGCCACCCGTGCGCCGGTCAGGCCGACAGGCGCTTGCGGCCGCGGGCGCGCCGCGAAGCCAGCACCTTCCGGCCGCCGACCGTCGCCAGCCGTGCGCGGAAGCCATGCCGCCGCTTGCGGATCAGTTTGGAGGGCTGGTAGGTGCGCTTCACGACAAGGGCTCCAGAGCCTGAAAAAACGAGCGCGTGTCTATAGGGGAGCGTGTCTACGCTGTCAATTCTTGCCCGGGGCGGGGCAGGGCGGCGCTTCCGAGGGGAGCACGTCGCGGTTTGGGCCAGACATGAAAAAAGCCCGGCATCATGCCGGGCTCTGTTGTTCCCCCAACGTCGAGAACCTCCTGGGTACCGGACGTGCCAGCCGTTGACGGCCGTGCCAGTGAAGGGAGCCACCCGGAGCGAGTCCTGTCAACGGCGACCGCTGCGAGCGCGGCGTACCAGATGGTGTTCTTCGGCCCGTGTGTCGGCCGTGCAACAGTCGGCGGAAGGGGCAGCCAAAAAAATGAGCCCAAAGATCTTGCGATCTTTGGGCCCCAGGAGGTGCTGGTCAGTTGGGGGGAGGACCAGCGTCATAGATAATGGGGCGAATGAACGGATTTAACAACCCCCCTTGAATGTAGGGGCGGCATTTCCACTCATACATGGCCCCGGGGGCATCGCCTCATGCGCCGCTCTCGCGGGTCGCCGACTCCGCGGCTTTGCCGGCGGCTGCGGCCGAGGGCCCGGCGGTGAGGACGAGCGCATGCGAAAGCTCGAGCATGGCCGCCGCTTCCGCCGGCGATCGCCGGCCCGGTTCCGCGACAACCCGTGGCGCCGCACGGTCCGGAACGCGCCATCCCAACGTATCGAAACTGTGGCAGTTCGGGCAGAGAGGCTCCCAGCGCGCCGCCTCGGCGCCACAGACGTCGCAGACCCACACCGGATCCGGCGGAGACTGGTGGGCGCGCTCGAGCCAGCGACGAGCGGCCGCGGCGTCCTGGTGCTCGCCATCTTCCAGCTCGGCCATCAGGCGGCACAGACGTTGCGGCCACGGTCCTGGCCCGGCCGCACCGGCGGCATCGAGATGACGGCGGGCCTCGCCCCAGAGGCGTGCGGAGAGCGCGACCGCGGCGGCGGCGAGGTGCGATTCGGGATCGCCGGCGCGAAGCTCGACGAGCCGCTCGAAGCGCTTCAGCCGGATGGTCGGCGTCTCGGCATCGAGCAGGCGGTCATAAAGCTGGGCGAGCGCCGGATGGCCCGACCGGCTCCAGGCCGCCTCGATCACCTTCAGCGCGCGCCCGGCCCGGCCCTGATCGCCGAGAAGCGCTGCGTAAGCCGCGGCTGCCGGAGCGAAGGCGGCATCGAGCCCATGCGCCGTGGCGGCGGCGCGCAGGGCCTCGCCCGACCTGCCCTCGTGCGACGCCTCGGCGGCGCGGGCGAGCAGCAGGGCGACATGATGGCGCGCGCCCTGTTCCGGCGTCACGGCCTTGCGCCGGATCGCCGCGTCCAGCGTGCGCTTCGCGCCGCGCCAGTCATGGGCACGGGTCTCAAGCGCCAGCTGGCTCTGCAGCACCCAGGCGGTGGCCGGGCGCAGCTCGTTCGCCCGCTGCGTCAGCTTGAGCGCGGTGGCGTCGTCACCCGCCTTCAAGGCCTGGACGATCAGGCCCCGGAGCCCGAGGAACTCGGTCTCCGGACTGTCCAGCATGCGGGTAAACTGGCTGTGCGCCTCGGGGTGGTCGCCGCGCAGCAGCGCGGCCTGGGCGGCGAGCAGCCGGGTCAGCGGCGGCACGTCGAGCCGGCTCGCCTGGAAATGCCGCTCGGCCCGCAGCCGCAGCCGTTCTGCCGAACGCGTGTCGCCGGCGGCGATCGCCACCAGCCCGTCGGTCAGCGCGCGATATCCCTGCAGCCGCCGCCCCTCGCGCCGCCGTCGTGCGAGCCGGCGCGGCGCGGCGATCAGCCATGCGAGCGTGGCGAAGCCGAGCCACAGAATCAGTGCAATCAGCGCGGTGGCCGCCGCGAGCACTGCGACCGAGGTATCGACGCGCCACCCCTGCCAGATCAACGTCACCGTCCCCGGATGGTCGGTGAAGAAGAGCGCCGCCGCCGAGACCAGGACGATCAGGATCAGGGCGAGGATCGTGCGCATCAATCCTCGCCCGGCGCGGCAAGGCGCTTGGTCAGCGTGGCGGCGAGGGATTGGGCCGCACGCTCGGCTTCGAGCCGGGCCGTCGCCGCCTCGGTCCACGGGGTTGCCAGCGTGGCCGCCTGGCCATCCAGACTTCTGACGGAATCGATGGCGCCCGCGAGATCCCCGGCGGCCAGCCGCGTCTCGGCCTCGGCGACGATCCGGTCGGGGCCTGGCGGTCCGGCGGGGCGCGCAGGATCCTCGTCGACCCGGCGGATCCGGACGATGCCGGTCAGGCGATCCATCATGCGCTCGCCGAAACCGGCGTCGGCCGGCGCCGGCTGGGGAGCCGAGAGTCGGCCGGGCAGCATCGCGAGATCCTGGGCGAGCCGAACCCGGCTCTCGACACCGGTCACGGCATGCCGATCGAGGATCGCGAGATCCGCCGCAACGGCTTCGTCCTGGCCGGCGGCGGAGCGGATCAGTTCCACGGCATCGCGGTAGGGCGCCGAATTGGCGAGGGCCGTCTCGATCTCCACCGCGGCGAGCACGAGGCTGCGCTGGTTCCGCGTGTCGGCGCGGCGCTCGGCGAGCTTGGTCTCGGCTGCGGCGACTCTGCTCTCCAGCGCGTGGATTGCCTCGGCCTGCGCGGCCAGTGCCTGCGGGTCGGCGGCCGTCGCGGTGGCATCGAGCCGCCGGCCGAGCGACGCGACCTCGTTGCGCAGGGCCTCCACCTGAGCGTCGGGTTCGGCTTGCGGCGCCGGCTGCTCCTTCAGCGCGTCGAGATCGGCCCTCAGGCGGTCCACCTTCCTCGAAAGGTCGGAATCGGCTGATGGCGGCGCGGACGGTGCGGCCGGCGCGGGCGGGGCCGGCTCAGACCCCGAGAGCCACCATGTCGCTGCCCCGGCACCGACCAGGACGATCGTGGTGACGACGACCAGCGCTACCGGGAACCGCACACGCGACCCGGACTTGATCGTCGCCGGCGGCAGCAGCTTCGGTGGTTCGTCGGCCAAGTTTCTCTTCTCCTATCCTGCTTCCGGCAGCAGCGCCAGCAACGCGGGGCGGTTGGGCGACGGGGCGATGTGAACTGCGTGGAACACTGCTGCTCCCAGCCCCTTCGCCACCGCCGGCGACAGACAGTACGCGACGATCCGCCGGGCCGCCATCGCCAGTCCAGCCCGGTGGAGCAGGGCTGCGAACGTCTCGGCGCTACGCGGCGAAAACAGCAGCACCCCGTCGATAAGGCCGGCCGCGAGCGCCATGCGCGTCGGCTCCGATAGCGTTGCTGCCGGCACCGACTCGTAGAGGATCTTCGTTCGGATATCGTAGCCTCGGGCCGCGAGAGCCCCGGCCAGGTCACCCGCGCGCTCAGCGCCCGCAGCGTGGAGGAGCGTGCCATCGCCCGGACGATGCCGAGCGTGGACAAGTTCAACCAGCGCGGCGGCATCGCCTTCGGCGCTCTCGACCGAAAGAAATTCCGCGTCGCGGGCCGCGGCGGCGGTCTGCGCACCCACCGCGTAGACGGGGAGGTCACGCCGCTCGGTGATTGCTGCCAGCATTCGGGCGCCGTTGGCGCTGGTCAGCAGCAGTCCTGCGACGCCGTCGAGATCGACGGACGCGCCGGGGATCGGACGAATTCGCAGCATGGGCTCGGCGAGCACCTGGTGGCCCATCGCCTCAAGCTGGTCGGCGAGCGCCTCCGCGTCGCCGGAGGGACGCGTGACCAAAAGCCTCACGCGGCGGTCCCTGCGGCGGCTGCCGACAGAAATTCCGGGCCGGCCAGGCGCTTCAGTTCGAGCCCGGCCTCACGACCGATGCGCGCCGCATCCATCGCTTCGCCATCCAGCGTGACGACGTGGCGCTGCCGGCCGTCCGGCAGCGCAACCAACCCCGTCAGCGAGATCCGGCCGCCGCTTTGCCGCGCCAAGGCCGCGATCGGCGTGCGGCAGGACCCGTCGAGCACCGTGAGCAGGGCTCGTTCGGCCGTCACTTCCGAGTGGCTGCCGGGGTCATCGAGCGCCGCCAACAGCGCCGCGGTCGCCTCGTCCCCCACACGCCGCTCGAGGCCGATGGCGCCCTGCGCGACAGCGGGCAGCATCGTCTCGGCTGCCAGCACGTGCGTGATGCGGGCGCCTTCTCCGAGCCGCCGAAGCCCGGCAACCGCGAGGATCGTCGCGTCGACGAGCCCGGCTTCGAGTTTGCCGAGCCGTGTCCCGACATTGCCGCGGAGCGGAACGACCCCGAGGTCCGGCCGGGCATAAAGAAGCTGCGCCTGGCGGCGGAGCGAGGCGGTGCCGACCACGGCACCGGCCGGCAGCGAGGCGAGACCGCCGCCCCCTGCGGCGAAGAAGGCGTCGTGGGGATCCTCGCGGGGCAGCACGCAGTCGATGACCAGCCCGTCCGGAAGCACGGTCGGCACGTCCTTCATCGAGTGGACCGCGACGTCGATCGTGCCGGCGGCAAGCGCCTCCTCGATCTCCTTCGTGAACAGGCCCTTGCCGCCGATCTCCGCGAGCGGCCGGTCGAGGACCCGATCGCCCGTGGTGCGGATCGTGACGATCTCGACGGCGCCGGGCTCTCGCAGTGCCGGGTGGGCGGCGGCGAGCCGGAGGCGCACCTCATCCGCCTGGGCGAGCGCTAGGGGGCTACCGCGCGTGCCGATGCGAAAGGGCGATCCGGGCGAGGGCATGGCCCGTCTTCTAGCCGCGGCCGGAAGGCTTGTCGCCTGCATTCCAACGCGAGACTATGGGGCCGGGAGGGTAGGATGCGGGTTGCTGCAGCGGTCGTGCTGATGCTCCTGGCGACCGCGCCGAGCGCCGAAGGAGCGACGTCGGCGCCGGTGCCGGATTTCACCTTCGACAGCTCGGCCCGGTGGTCGGCCTCGCTCTTGACCCTCACGGGCGACGCCTTCCTGATCGACGTCACGATCGGCGGCAGAGGTCCCTATCCCTTCGCGCTCGATACCGGCGGCGAGGACGCAATGGATCCCGACCTGGCCCGCGAACTCGGCCTCACGCCGACAGGCGTCGGAGAGGTTCAGGGGGCCGGACCGGTGACCGTGACCGCTGGCCGCGTCACGCTGCCCTCGGTCGAGATCGGGCACCTGACCTTGCACGATCGGGTGTTTCGCGTGCTGACCCTGGGAGTGCCGGCGGAGAATTACGTGCCACCCTATCGCGGGCTGATCGGCCACGCGCTGTTCGACAGTCTGGTCGTCCATATCGACCAGGACGGTGGCTCCGTCGTGCTCAGCGATCCGGAAGGCTGGAGCTATCGCGGCGACGGCAAGGCGCTGAACTTCGACTTCCACGGCCACCTGCCGGTCGTGTCGGGCTCGATCGACGGCATTCCCGGCCGGTTCACGCTCGATACCGGCCAAGTCAACAGCCTGACCCTGTTCCAGCCCTTCCTAGTCGCCCACAGGCTCGAAGATTTCTGGCCGCCGCGCTTCACCGCCAAGGTTGGCTGGGGAATCGGCGGCGACATCGAGGCCGATGTCGCGCGCGGCACGCTGCTGCGGCTGGGCGATGTGCAAATCGACCGGCCGGTCCTTTACCTCTCGCATCAGAAGACGGGCGCCTTCGCCGACCCGGAGATCGCCGGCAATATCGGCGAGGGCGTGTTCATGCGGTTCAACGTGACCTTCAACTATCTCCAGCGCCGCGCCTGGTTCGAGCGCACGCGGAACTACGGCCGCGAGGACGACGTGCATCTGATGACGCTCAGGCGCAGCTTCGGCGGTTTCACCGTACTGAGCGTGCTGCCCGGCGGCGCCGCTGCCCTCGCCGGGCTGCGGCCGGGCGACGTGCTGGAGGCGATCGACGGGCACGATGCCACGAGGGTGGAGGATAACGACCTGCAGCGTATCTTCCGGCGCGGGGCCGGGACCAGGGTGGCGCTACAGGTGCGCACCGGCGGGCACCTCAGAAACCTCGAGATGGAACTGCGACCGTCGCTTTAGCGACCACTTCCCAGCCTTCAGGCGTCCAGCGCAGCACCTCGTCCGAGATCGGACGGGGCGAGGCGGCCATACGCGCACGAGCCGTCGCCGCCAGCGTGCTGAGCGCGCCCGGGACGCCGCCCTTTGTGTAGAGCACGGTGT
>DATGFU010000657.1:0-2959 GCA_035308865.1 Allostellaceae bacterium
CTTCCCAACCGTCATGCCCGGGCTCGTCCCATAGGCGCCAAGATAAGGCGCTTCCGCTGGCCTGGAGCATTACGGCGGGCACCCCCTCCCCCTATCCCCTCCCGCAAGGGGAGGGGGAATTCGACGGCGGAAAACCCCCTCCCCTTGCGGGAGGGGGAAGGGGGAGGGGTCGCACCAGCGTATCCGAGCTTATCTTAACGCCTATGGGGCTCGTCCCGGACATCCACGTCGTGCAACCGGCGAGCGGCCCGACGTGGATGTCCGGAACAAGTCCGGCCATGACGACAAAGAGGCGACAACCGTTGGAGTCACAACACTAGAAGTAGGTCATCAGCAGCGCCGCAGCCTCGTCCGAGATCCCGCCGATCTTGTTGGTGGCCTGACGATAGAACTTGCGGGCGAGCTCGGTCATGGGCTGGCCGTCGTTCAGCTCGCGGAAGGGCTTGAGCTCGTTTCGTCCCAGCGCCCGCCGGGCCCTGGCGACAAGCCTGACCTCGATACTGATCCAGATGCCGGGTAGCCGGGCGGCTGCGGTGACGACGCCCCGGGCAATGAGGCCGCGACCGCCCTGGTGATCCGAGGAGAAGACGAAGATTTCGTCCCCGGCGCGGATCTTCTTGCCGCCATACATGGTCTTCTCGGTGAACGAGAGCACCTCGGCTTCCGGCTCCGATCGGATCGCCGCCTTGACGACATACGCCATCGCCTCTCCTTCGTCGGTACCTAAAGCGTCAGCGCCGCCGCATCACGCAGCACGGACTCCGCGGCTTCCGTATAGCGTCCATCGGCCTCGTGCAGCACCAGCCCTGCCGCCAACCGCAGCGGCGCAGCGACGCCGCGGCGCGCCTGGGCCAGGACCCGCTTCGCCGGCTCGCCCAGGCGCGGCCAGAGCGGAAAGACGACGATCGCTCCGGCGCCCCGGCCGAGCGCTGACAGCAATTCCGCCAGCCGGTCGGCACGATGGATGAAGGTGACCGAGCCGCGCGGCTTGACCAGCGCCAGCGCCGCCTCGACCCAGCGCGCCAGCCCCGCCTCGCCTTCACCGACCGCCAGCCGCTTGCCGCGCGACGGCGGCAGCGTGCCCATTCGCGCAGGAAGGAAGGGCGGGTTGGCCATCACATGATCGAAGACCCGCGCCGCGAAAGGTACGGCCGCGACATCGCCGCGCACGACATCCATGGCCAGCCCGTTCAGCGCCGCATTGCGCCGCGCCAGCGCTGCCAGATCGGCCTGCAGCTCCAGCCCCGCGATCCGCAGCGCGGCCACCCGGCGGGCGAGGCAAAGCGCCGCGACGCCGCTGCCCGTCCCGAGATCGAGCACGCGCGCGCCAGGCCGCGCCGGCACGGCGGCCGCCAGCAGCACCGGATCGATCGCCGCACGCAGGCCGGAGTCCGGCTGCGCGAGCAAAATCCTGCCGCCCAGCATGTGGTCGTGGGTGAGTCGCTCGTCCATCCGACCCTGCGTGGCCTGCTCCTCCGCGGGCTTGACCCGAAGGGTCGGCACTCTATGCTGCCTCCGGGCACCCGTCATGGAATTCGGGGCCAGCCCGCAACCGCAGGAGTCGACGTTCCCTTGGCCGGCATGCCGCGCCTCAAGCCGCCTCCCGAGACGCGCCCGAAGATCACCGACATGAGCGCGCTGACGGGCCTCGTCGCCGACGATCTGTGCGAGGTGAACCGGCTCATCCTCGAGCGGATGCAGAGTCCGGTGGCGCTGATCCCGCAGGTCGCCGGGCACATCATCGCCGCCGGCGGCAAGCGCCTGCGCCCGATGCTGACCCTCGCCGCGTCGCGGCTGTGCGACTATCGCGGCGAGCGCCACTTCGCGCTGGCTGCCGCGGTCGAGTTCATCCACACCGCGACGCTGCTGCACGACGACGTCGTCGACGGCTCGGATCTCCGCCGCGGCCTTGCCACCGCCAACGCCGTCTGGGGCAACAAGCCGTCGGTGCTGGTCGGCGATTTCCTGTTCAGCCGCGCCTTCCAGCTGATGGTCGGCGACGGCTCGCTGGAGGTGCTGCGCATCCTGTCGGACGCCTCCGCCATCATCGCCGAGGGCGAGGTGCTGCAGCTGGCCACCGCCAACGACATCGGGACGACCGAAGAGTCCTATCTGCAGGTCATCGGCGCCAAGACCGCGGCGCTCTTCGCCGCCGCCAGCGAGATCGGCGCCGTCGTGGCCTGGCGCTCCGCCGCCGAGGCCGAGGCGCTGCGCCGTTTCGGGCGCAACCTCGGCATGGCGTTCCAGCTGGTCGACGACATGCTCGACTACGCGGCGCACCAGGCGGAGCTCGGCAAGACCGTCGGCGACGATTTCCGCGACGGCAAGATGACACTGCCGATCGTGCTGGCGGTCGCCCGCGCCGACGACACCGAGCGGACGTTCTGGCGCCGCACGCTCGAGGAGCAGGACCAGACCGACGCCGACCTCGCCCAGGCGATCGCGCTGATGCGCCGGCACGGCACGCTGGAAGCCACGCTCGACCGCGCCCGCGTCTATGGCGAGGAGGCGATCGAAGCCCTTTCCGTCTTCCCCGACTCGGCCGCGCGGCGGGCGCTCGTCGAGACCGTCGAGTTCTGCCTCGATCGCGGCTATTGACGCATGCCGCCTTTCGGGAACAAGCGGGTTGCCTCGCTCGGCAGCCCGCCCTTATAAGGTCGCCTCCACGGTCGGCGGAGTGTAGCTCAGCCTGGTAGAGCACTAGCTTCGGGAGCTAGGGGCCGGAGGTTCGAATCCTCTCACTCCGACCAATGGATATTCGTTTTAGTTCAATCAGTTATGGACCGACGCGCGGCCCTGAGCGGGCAATAGGCGCTCGCAAGCCGGAAGCCGGCAGACACGGCCTCTAGAGCCCGATGCGTTCAGGCCAATTCGGCCTGAACGCTGAATCGGTCTCTAAACATTTGAATGAGATCAAGATTCAGATTTGAGGTCGATTCGACCTCAAATCATCTTGATC
>DATGFU010000658.1:0-10328 GCA_035308865.1 Allostellaceae bacterium
CGGCAGGTCCACGACGAGGCCCGGCGGCAGCTTGATCTGCTGCGACAGGGCTTCGGCGAGCGTACAGTGGTCGAGCGCGTCGGAGATGGCGTCGCGGGCCCGAATCATCGCCCAGCGGATGACGCAGGACGCGACATCGGGGCAGTCGGCGCAGGGCTGGAACTGGAATCGGCTGGCGCAGCGAATCGGCGCCAGCGCACCGTCGATCACGCGGATGATGTCGCCGAAGCTGATCTCGTCGGGGGACCGCCGCAGCTTGTAGCCGCCGTTGCGCCCGCGCCGGCTTTCGACGATGCCGGCGTCGCGCAGCTCGACCAAAATCGCCTCGAGGAACTTGAGCGAGATGTGCTCGCGCTGGGCAATCTCGGGGACCCGCACGGGTTCCGAATCGCCGGCTCGCTCCGCCAGCATCATCGCCGCCCGGAGGGCGTATTTGGCCTTTTGTGACAGCATTTTGCGTCCAAACGTCCTTGTGCACGCAAATCGTGGCGAAGCTGAGGCATATAATCCCCATTTGCCTAATGGGTGATTGACGGAGCGACATGCGTGGGGCGCGCCCGGCTCATGGGTCGCCGCACGCTATTGGATCGGCCTTTGCCCGCCGATTGGTACGGCCCATATCGGTAAAAACGACATGATTATACTGACGGATTCGGTATATATGACGGATCCTACGTGTACCATCCGTTCGATCGGAGACCGGATCATGTCGACCGTCGCCACCGACCTCGCCGCCCCGCCGACACCGCAACGCTCCGGCTGGAGCGAGCTGTGGCTCAAGGAGGATTGGTGGGCGATCTGGCTAGGACTCGGGATCGTGCTGGCGGCGCTCGTCCTGTTCACGCAAGGCGCCAGTATCGGTTGGCTGGCGGTGACGCCGCCGAAATGGTCGAGCTTCGATCAGCTGGGCGCGCATTTCGCGGGGAATCTCGGGCGCTACGCCGCGCAGTTCGCCGTCTGGCTGGTGCTGTTCGGCGCCGGCATCGCGGCGCTCGGCCACAAGGTCAGGGATTTCGCCCTCGCCTTCGTCTTCCTTTACCTCCTCGCGGTGGCGATCTTCGCGCTCGGCCAGTGGGACCAGGCGGCCAAGTACAATCTCGAGCCGCCGCTGGTGGCGCTGGCGCTGGGGCTCGTGCTCTCCAACCTGCTCGGCCTGCCGCGCTGGCTCGATGCCGGGTTCCGGGTCGAGTTCTACATCAAGACCGGCATCGTGCTGCTGGGGGCGACGCTGCCCTTCACGCTCATCGTCTGGGCCGGGCCGGTGGCGATCGGCCAGGCGAGCGTGATTTCGATCGCGACCTTCCTGGTGATCTACTTCGTGGCGGTGAAGCTCGGGCTCGACCGGCGGTTGGCGGCGACGCTGGGCGTCGGCGGCGCGGTCTGTGGCGTCTCGGCCGCCATCGCAGTGGCCGGCGCCGTCGGGGCGAAGCGCGAGCACGCGCCGATCGCGATCACCCTGGTGATCGGTTGGGCGATCGTCATGATCTTCGTGCTGCCGCTGGTCGCGCGGGTGCTGCAGCTGCCGGCGGGCGTGGCCGGCGCCTGGATCGGCAGCTCTGAATTCGCCGATGCGGCCGGGCTGGCCGCCGCCCAGGCCTATGGCGATCTCGCCGGGCATGTCGACGGCATCGCCGGCACGGCCGACCAGTCGATCTTCGCCTTCACGCTGATGAAGGTGGTCGGGCGCGACGTGTGGATCGGGATCTGGGCGCTGGTGCTCGCCGTGATCGCGACGACGCGCTGGGAGAAGACCGGGATCGACCGCCGGATCGACGCCGGCGAGATCTGGCGGCGCTTCCCGAAATTCGTGATCGGGTTCCTGGTCGCGTCGCTGATCGTCACGCTGGTCGCGACGCAGCACGGCATGGCCGATTTCGACAAGACGGTGAAGCCGGCGCTGGTCAATCCGGTGAAGGATCTCCGCAGCTGGGCCTTCATCTTCTGCTTCCTTTCGATCGGCCTCACCACCCGGTTCCGCGAGCTGGCGGCGGCGGGACGCAAGCCGTTCATCGCCTTCACCAGCGGCGTCGTGGTGAACGTCGTGCTGGGCTTTCTGCTCTCGGCGGTGATGTTCGCCGGCTACTGGAGCGGCCTCGCGCGGTGACCAACGCGGCGCGCTGCGGCGACTGCGCTCATTTCCGCAACGCCGCCGGGTTTCTGGAGCAGGCGCTGCCGGGCCTCGCCAGCCTGTCCTCCGGCGATGCTTCCGTGCGAGCCGATGACGGGCTCTGCCTCCACCATGACCGGCTCGTCGCAGTCGGCGACCGCTGCGCGGCGTTTGCGGCACGCGTCGAAGCGCAAGCCACGGCGCGCGGCTGATATCGGTCGACCTGTCTGTTGATGCCGGCGACGACGCTCGCCATGCTGTAGCTGGACTCAGGGAGAGCTTCGGGCATGGCGCAGCGGATCATCGTCTACTGGCGGGACATTCCCGCCCAGCTCATCGTCCGCCAGGGCCGGACGGCGGAGCGCCGCGAGCTGCCGGAGCGATTCATCCAGGCGATCGACCGCACGGCGATGCGCGTCGGCGCACGCGATTCCGACGCCTACATGGCCGAATGGCGGCGCGGTGATCCGGAACCCTGCGGCGACGACCTCGCCGCCGCGGCCGACGCCGAGGCGGCGCGGCTCGTCGAGACCTACGACCAGGAGCGCCTCGACCGCCTGGCGCGGCAGGCCGGATGGGAGACGCCGAAGGCGGAGTGACGGCGGCCGAATGCCCCCTCCACCTGTCCTCCTCCCGCGAGGGGAGGAGGAACGCTGGGGCGCGGGTCTTCCCCTCCCCCTGCGGGAGGGGGTGGGGGAGGGGTCGCACCGACCCAGCTTGGACCGGACCCACCCGCCTTCCCGCCGGTCGGCGCTTTCGTGTAGCATCCGCGCGCCCTTACGGGATGTGCAGCGCGGAGCTTCGAGCGGATGGCGACGAACGGGACTTTGATGGCCGGCAAGCGCGGCCTGATCATGGGCGTGGCGAACGACCTGTCGCTCGGCTGGGCGATCGCCCAGGCCGTCCATGCCCAGGGCGGCGAGCTAGCCTTCACCTATCAGGGCGATGCGCTGGGCAAGCGCGTCAAGCCGCTCGCCGCCAGCGTCGGCTCCGATTTCACCCTCGAGTGCGACGTCAGCGACGAGGCGTCGCTCGACCGGGTCTTCGACGCGCTCGCCGCCCGCTGGGAGTCGGTCGATTTCGTCGTCCATGCCATCGGTTTCTCGGACAAGAAGGAGCTGCAGGGCCGCTATGTCGACACCTCGCGCGGCAATTTCGCGCGCACGCTCGACATCTCGTGCTTCTCCTTCACCGATGTCTGCCGCCGCGCGGCGCCCCTGATGAAGAACGGCGGCAGCCTGCTGACGCTGACCTATTACGGCGCCGAGAAGGTGCTGCCGAACTACAACGTGATGGGCGTCGCGAAGGCCGCGCTCGAGGCCAGCGTCCGCTACATCGCGGTCGATCTGGGCGGGCTCGGGATCCGCGTGAACGGGCTTTCGGCCGGGGTGGTCAAGACGCTTGCCGCCTCGGGGATCCGTGACGTGCGCTATATCCTGAAGTGGAACCAGTACAACTCGCCCCTGAAGCGGAACGTCACCGCGGAGGAGGTCGGCGGCGCCGGGCTCTACTTGCTGAGCGATCTTGCGGCGGGCGTCACCGGCGAGATCCATCACGTCGACTGCGGCTATCACGTGGTCGGCATGAAGGCCGTCGACGCGCCCGACATCTCGGTGGTGTGAGCCGGGGATGAGGCATCCGAGATATAGGCCGTCATCCCCGCGAAGGCGGGGATCCAGGGGACCGGGTTCCGAGTCTGCGGCCCTGGATCCCCGCCTTCGCGGGGATGACGACGGAGAATTGGATCGCGCCGGCGCTTCGATGGTGGGATTCTAGCTGTCATGGCAGGGAACAGCTTCGGCCATCTGTTCCGGTTCACCACCTGGGGCGAGAGCCACGGGCCGGCGATCGGCGTCGTGGTCGACGGCGTGCCATCGCTGATCCCGCTGGACGAACCCGCCATCCAGCAATGGCTCGATCGCCGCCGGCCAGGCCAGTCCCGCTTCACCACCCAGCGCCGCGAGCCGGACGAGGTCAGGATCCTCTCCGGCGTGTTCGAGGGCGTCACCACCGGCGCGCCGATCGCGCTGCAGATCGACAATGTCGACCAGCGCTCCAAGGATTACGGCGACATCAAGGACAAGTTCCGGCCGGGCCACGCCGACTACGTCTACTGGCTGAAATACGGCATCCGCGACTATCGCGGCGGCGGCCGCGCCTCCGCCCGGGAGACGGCCTCCCGGGTCGCGGCCGGGGCGATCGCGCGGCTGATCCTGGGCGAGGCGGTGCGCATCCGCGGCGCGCTGGTCCAGGTCGGCGCGCAGGCGATCGACCGCGCGCGCTGGGACTGGGACGAGGTCGAGCGCAATCCCTTCTGGTGCCCCGATCCCGGCACGGCGGCGCGCTGGGAGGCCGATATCGACCGCGCCCGCAAGGCGGGAACGTCGGTCGGCGCGATCATCGAGGTGCATGCGTCGGGCGTGCCGGGCGGACTCGGCAGCCCGATCTACCGCCGGCTCGACGCCGATCTCGCGGCCGCGATGATGTCGATCAACGCGGTCAAGGGCGTCGAGATCGGCGACGGGTTCGCGTCCGCCACGGGCAGCGGCGAGGACAATGCCGACGAGATGCGGATGGGGCCGAACGGTCCCTACTTCCTGTCGAACCACGCCGGCGGCATCCTCGGCGGGATCTCGACCGGACAGGAGATCATCGTGCGCTTCGCCGTCAAGCCGACCAGCTCGATCCTGGCGGAGCGGCGGACGGTGACGGTCGACGGCCAGGATACGGTCATCCAGACCAAGGGCCGCCACGATCCCTGTGTCGGGATTCGCGCGGTGCCGGTCGGCGAGGCGATGATGGCGGCCGTGCTCGCCGACCACCTGATGCTCGCCCGAGCCCAGGCCGCCCGCCCGGACTGAAACGACGGCAGGCTGCCCAGTCTCGCGAGGCGGCCGCCGTCAGGCGGCCTTGCCGCGCGCCAATGCCTGTACGTCGGCGGTGGTCAGGGCATTTCCGCCGATCCCCCAGTCACCGCTATCCACCTCCTCGACGACGCACCAGGTGACGCCGCGCATGTTTTCGCCCTCGATCGAGACCATGGCGTCGGTCAGCCGGCTGATGATCTCGCGCTTCTGGTCCTTGCTGAACACATCCTTGATGACGCGAACCTGGATGAGCGGCATTGCATTTCTCCTTCCGTGCCCGTCACGGGCTGCTGGTCTGGCGTCGCCGCGGGAGCTGGCGGTCTGCCGGTCTCCGCTTGACACGTGGGCTACGGTACCGAACACTGGCCGGCATAGTAATAGACAGTGCTCACGTCAGTTGGCAGAACTGTACCGGTCCTGAGACCGGGCCAATCCACCGCGGAGCGGCGTCCGGCATGCTATCCCTCACGCTCAGCCACGAGAGCGGCCACCGGCTCACCGACCAGATCGTCGCCGGGATCAAGCGACAGATCGACGACCGGCACCTGCGGCCGGGCAGCAAGCTGCCGTCGATCCGCCGCTTCGCCGAAACGCACGGAGTCAGCCGCTTCACGGTCGTCGAGGCCTACGATCGCCTGGTCGCGATGGGCTTCCTGCAGTCGCGCCGCGGGGCCGGATTCTATACCGCGGCGCCGTCCGTCGAGCCGGCGCGCCCCGCGCCCTCGGATGGCCACAAGCGCAACGAGGAACTCGTCTGGCTAATCCGCCGCTTGCTGGAGGCGGATGAAAGCTTCGTGCTTGGCGGCGGTCCGTGGCTGCCAAACTCGTGGCTCGACGAATCCGGCATCCGCCAGAGCCTCAATGTGCTCGCGCGGAAGAACGGCGCCTATCTGCTCGAATATGGCCACCCGTTCGGCTATCTGCCGTTGCGCGAGCATCTTGGGCTGATGCTGGCCGGGCTCGACATCGTGGCCCAGCCGGACCAGATCCTGCTGACCCAGGGCGTCAGCCAGGCGCTCGAACTGGTCATCCGCTATCTGCTGAAGCCGGGCGATGCCGCCCTGGTGGACGATCCCGGCTACTACAACATGTTCGGCAACCTGCGACTTCACGGCGTCGAGATGCTGGCGGTTCCGCGCATGGCCGACGGGCCGGACATCGCCGTTCTGGAGACCCTCGCGGCACGGCATCGCCCGAAAGTCTACTTCACCCAGTCGGTGATGCAGAATCCGACCGGAACCGACATGAGCCCGCATGTTGCGTTCAAGGTGCTGCAGGCGGCCGAGCGGCACAATTTCACCGTCGTGGAAGACGACATTTTCTGTGATCTCCAGGTCAGGACGACACCCCGCCTGGCAACGCTCGACCAACTCAGCCGCGTGATCTATGTCCGCAGCTTCTCCAAGACACTGTCGGGCAGCCTGCGCGTCGGGTTCGTCGCCTGCACGCCGGCCATCGCCCGTGAGCTCGCAGACATCAAGATGCTGACCAGCATCGCCACATCGCAATTCACCGAGCGTCTCGTCTACCTCATGCTGGTGGATGGCCATTACCGCAAGTATCTGTCACGGTTGCACGAGCGGCTCGCCAGGGCGCGCCACGACGTGTTGCGAGAGTTCGACCACATCGGGCTGGAATTGTTCACCGAGCCGGCCGACGGCATGTTCATATGGGCACGCTTTCCCCATCTGGACGACTCGCTGCCGCTTGCGGAGGCGGCGCAGCGCGACGGAATCATGCTGGCACCCGGCTCGGTCTTCCGACCGCATCTCGAGCGCTCGCCGTGGATGCGGTTCAACATTGCCGCCTGCGAAGACACGCGCGTATTGCGTTGGCTCGGTAGCTGGGGGTCGGGCAGGGCGACGCGACGGGAGGATGACGGCCATGGCAAAATCGAAGCACCACGCTGACGACGAGGAACCGAAGGGTTACCGCAAGGCGCTCCGGGCGCTGCAGATCGAGCTGGTCAAGTACCAGCGGCATCTGATCGCCGCCGGCGACCGCGTGCTGGTGATCCTCGAAGGCCGCGACGCCGCCGGCAAGGACGGCACGATCAAGCACATGACCGAGCATCTGAGCCCGCGCGAGACGCGGGTGGTGGCGCTGAGCAAGCCCTCCGACCGCGAAACCTCGCAATGGTATTTCCAGCGCTACGTGCCGCATCTGCCGACCGCCGGCGAGTTCGTGCTGTTCAACCGCAGCTGGTACAACCGCGCCGGCGTCGAGCGCGTGATGGGGTTCTGCACCGACGTGCAGTACGACGAGTTCATGCGCGCGGTGCCGGAGTTCGAGACCCTGCTCGTCGAGTCCGGCCTCAAGCTCTTCAAGTACTGGCTCGACATCGACAAGAAGGAGCAGAAGGCACGGCTCGCCGACCGCGAGACCGATCCCCTGAAGCAGTGGAAGATCAGCCCGATCGACCAGGCGGCCCAGAAGCACTGGAAGGATTACAGCCGCGCCCGCGACGAGATGCTGGCGCGCACCCATTCGCCGACCGCGCCCTGGACCGTCGCACGGGCCGGCGACAAGCACGCGGCGCGGCTCAACATCATCCGCGACCTGCTCTCGCGGCTCGAGTACAAGCACAAGGACGAGGCGCTGATCCTGCCGGATCCGGCGATCGTCTTCCCCTACCAGGATGCGGCGCTGCGGAACGGGATGCTGGCGAGCTGAGCACCGGCCGCTCTCGTCCTGCGCCGGCGGTGGTGCGAGGCGGATGACAGAATCTTGCCTCAACCCCGTCATCGGCGGGAAATAATCCCGCCCTAGCGTCCGCCCCCTTCGCAACCCTGGGGGATCATCATGCGACGCTCGAAGACGCTCGGCGGGGCCGGCGCGGCTCTGCTCTTGGCCGGCGGCCTGCCCGCCATCGGCTTGGCCGAGCCGGAATGGTCCGGACACCGTGACCATGACCGCCGGATCGACCATGTCCTGCTGATCAGCATCGACGGCATGCATGCCGTCGACTTCGCGAACTGCTCCGCGGGCAGCACGCCGACCTGCCCCAACCTGGCGGCGCTCGCCAAGACCGGCACGACCTACAACCAGGCTTCGACCTCGCGGCCTTCCGACTCGTTCCCGGGCCTGACCGCGCTGGTCACCGGCGCCTCGCCCTATTCGACGGGCGCGTTCTACGACGTGAGCTATGACCGCGCGTTGGCCCCGCCACAGACCACGACCCCCTATGGCATTCCGGGCGGCAGCTGCACGCCCAACACGGCCGGTCCGGGCACGCAGATCGGCAACGACGAGGAGATCGATATCGATCTCACGAAGATCTATTCCGGTGGCCAGTTCGCCTGGGTCAAGGGCCAGAAGCCCTTCATCAATCCGGCCTACCTGCCGCGCGATCCGATGAACGGCTGCGCACCGGTCTATCCGCACAGCTTCGTGCGCGTGAACTCGATCTTCAACGTGGTCAAGGAAGCCGGCGGCTGGACGGCGTGGTCGGACAAGCACCAGTCCTACGAGCTGGGCAACGGACCGAACGGCAAGGGCATCGACGACTTCTTCTCGCCCGAGATCAATTCGATCCCGGTCGGGCTGACCGACCTCACGCGCGTGCTGCCGCCGACGATCTCGTCGTGCAATCCGCTTCCGGACCAGACCGCCGTAACCTCCAGCAACGCGTGGACCGACAGCTTCCAGAATGTTCAGTGCTACGACGCGCTGAAGGTACAGGCGATCCTCAACGAGATCGACGGCAAGAGTCATGACGGGGCCACGACGACGCACGTGCCGGCCGTGTTCGGCATGAACTTCCAGGCCGTGAGCGTCGGCCAGAAGCTGGTCGAAAGCTCGCTCGCGACGCCGGTCACCGGCGGCTATGCCGACGCGCTCGGCACGCCGAGCCCGGCGCTCCTCGGCCAGATCGAGTTTGTCGACGCGATGATCGGCGCCATGGTCGCGGAGCTGAACGCGAGGCACAAGGCGGACAGCACGCTCATCATCGTCACCGCCAAGCACGGCCAGTCGCCGATCGACCTCAGCCGCCTCGTGCGCATCCCGGCCGACAACGCCTCGTTCGAGCCGCCGTCGCAGGTGCTGAGCCCGGCCGGTATCGGCACGGCGGGAGAGGCGGGCGGTTGCGGATCATCCAACTGCCCGATCGTGCAGGCGCTCGAGGACGACATCTCGCTCCTCTGGCTCAACGACGAGACGCAGACCACGGCCGACGTCGCGACGCTGCAGGCCAATCTCGCGAATACCGGCGGCGGGGAGATCCTCGCCGGCGCTCAGCTCGACCTGTTGTTCGGGACGACCGCGCAGAATACCCGGCGGCCGGACATCATCGTCCTGCCGAATGTCGGCACGGTGTATACCGGCCATCAGGCGAAGGTCTCCGAGCACGGCGGCTTCGCCAACGACGACACGCGGGTGATGCTGCTCCTGTCCAATCCGGCGATGCGCGCGAGGACGATCGAGACACCCGTTCAGACCGCCCAGGTCGCCCCGACCGTCCTCGCGGCGCTGGGACTCGACCCCGGCGAGCTCGATGCAGTCCGGATCGAGAAGACCAGGCCGCTCCCGGACGACGATCGGCGGTAGGGCGGCGTTTCGCACGGCCCCCTCTCCGCTCCGACCGGGCGGAGAGGGGGCGTGTTCCATTGCCCCGGGACCGCATCCCGCTTCGCTTGACCGAGATCAAGGTGCGGCACTGCCGCTGCGGCCATCTTCTTGCCCCGGCCGGACCCCCGGGGCGATGCTTGCTCTCCCTCGGATTTCCCTCGATATTCCGGCCTTAAGCGCAGCGAGCCGGCGACGACCGGCGGTTCCAGGGAGTGCAGCCGCCAATGACCAGCCCCACACTGATCCCCGTGCCGGAAGGCTTCGCCGGGCCCTCGACGATCGACGAAGCCGGCTATCAGCGTCTCTATCGCGCTTCCATCGAGACTCCCGACACGTTCTGGGCGGAGCAGGCCGGGCTGCTCGACTGGATCGAGAAGCCCTCCCGGATCAGGAACGCCAGTTTCCGGGACGATGTCCGCATCCGCTGGTTCGAGGACGGCGTGCTGAACGTCGCGGCCAACTGCATCGACCGGCACCTGGCGGCCCGCGGCGATCAGACGGCGATCCTCTGGGAGGGCGACGACCCCTCGCAATCGCGCCGCATCACCTATCGCGAGCTGCACGACAAGGTCTCGCGGTTTGCCAACGTGCTGAAATCGCGCGGCGTCGGGAAGGGCGACCGGGTCACGATCTACATGCCGATGATCCCGGAGACCGCCTATGCCATGCTCGCCTGTGCGCGCATCGGCGCGGTCCACTCGGTGGTGTTCGGCGGATTCTCGGCCGAGAGCCTGATCGGCCGCATCCAGGACGCCAAGGGCCGGGTGCTGATCACCGCCGACGAG
>DATGFU010000659.1:0-4867 GCA_035308865.1 Allostellaceae bacterium
TGTGGTGCCGGGCGACGCCCGAGGTCTTCGCACGCCAGATCCACGCCGCCCTGACCCGGCGAGACCTTCAGCCGGTGCTGCCGACCATCGCCTGCCCTACGCTCGTGCTGACCGGCGCCGAGGACAACTGGTCGACGCCGACGCAACACCAAGCGATCGCCGCGGCGATTCCGGGCGCGCGGCTGACGATCGTGCCCGAAAGCGGCCATATGTCGACGCTCGAGGCGCCGGCGGCCGTAAGCGAGGTGCTGCGTTCCTGGCTGTCGGCCGCCTGAGTCCCCAAGGGGCCATTCCTTGTGCCATTCCGGACACTTGAGGCGCCGCCCTCGGCGTGCGAGTGTCGTCTGCCGTCCACCAGCAGGATCGGAGTCATGTCGTTCCGCATTCTGGGCGCCGCACTGGCCGTGATTCTGGGGCTCGTCGCCTGTTCCGACGAGAGCCCGCCGGCAGCCTTCTCCGACATCCATTTCGCCAACGGGCCGAAGATCCGGCTGGACGTTGCCGCCGTCGACATCGTGTCGGAGTTCTCGCCCACTTTCCAAGCGCCCCAGGTCGAGCAGAATTTCCCGATCCCGCCGCAGCGGGCCATCGAGAACTGGGTGCATGATCGGCTCCAGGCGAACAATCCTGGCAGCCCCTACCGCGTGCGGGTCACGATCATCGATGCCTCGGCCCGGGAGCTGGAAGGCGGTGGGCGCTACACCGCCCGCGCTTCCGTCAAGGTCGATGTCGTGGACGCCCACGGCTTTGCGGTGCGCACCGCCCATGCCGAGGCGGTGCGCAGCGTGACTGTGGACCCGGATGCCTCTCCCGACGACCGCGACTATGCCTGGTACGGCATGACGCGCGACCTCATCGGCAGCCTCGCCGGCGAGCTGGACCATCAGATCCGCAGCACCTTCTATCCCTATGTCCAGTAGGGCGTGCCTCGGTGCGGTCGCCGCGGCGCTGGCGCTGGCCGGCTGCTCGGGGCCGGCGCCGGCTTCGGGCGAGGTCAGCGCACGGTTCGTCACGGCGCGCGACGATCAGGTCATCGAGGTCAGCCTGGTCGGCTCGCGGGCGATCGCCGCCGCCGATCTCGTCTTCCCTGACGGCACGCGGGAGCCTGCCTACTCGATCGACGCGCAGCGTGACCCCGAGCTCACGCCGCCCCCCGACACGCCGGGGGCCGGCAAACCCTCGGTGAATACCGGCTCGACCTCGCTGACCGGGCAGATCGCCTCCCTGGCCCTGATCCGGGTCAGCCACCCGGCGGACTACGCCCAGGCCTGGCAGCAGGCGCGGATCGCCATCCGCCTTGGTTTCGGCCGGGATGTGTCGAGCGAGCTGATCGCCGCGCCGCCACCACCGACCACCGGCGCAGCACCGGTTGAACCGCCGGCCTAAAGCTCTTCCTCGGGCGGTTCGCCGCGGTCGGTGCCGGTCTCGCCCAGGGTCTCGACCGGACGCTGGTCGAGCAGGCCGGCCGCTTCCAGCTCGGCGAGGTTCGGCAGGTCCTTCAGCGTGTCGAGCCCGAAATGGCGGAGGAAGGCATCGGTCGTGACCCAGGTGACGGGCCGGCCCGGCGTCTCCCGCCGACCGCGCGGCTGCACCCAGCCGGTCTCCATCAGCAGGTCGAGCGTGCCCTTGTGCATCGAGACGCCGCGGATCTCCTCGATCTCGGCCCGCGTCACCGGCTGATGATAGGCGATGATCGCCAGCGTCTCGATCTGGGCGCGGCTGAGGCGCCGCGTCTCGACGCGCTCGGTGGCGAGCGCGCCCGCAAGATCTGGCGCCGTCCGGAAGACCCAGCCGCCCGCAGCCCTGACGAGATGGATGCCGCGGAACCGGTAGAAGCGCTGGAGCTCCTCCATCAGCTCGGCGAGCGCTACGCCTTCGGGCAGGCGCTCCGCGAGCGCCTCATCCGGCACCGGTTCGGCCGAGGCGAAGACGACCGCCTCGACGACACGCAGCAGCCGTTGGCGTTCCTCCGCCGCCTCCTCGGGATCGATCGCCGCCGTTTCGTCCTCGCCTGTCATCGCTGAGGCCTCGCCGCGCGCAGCCAGAGGGGGCCGAAGGCGGTCTCCTGGCGTAGTTCGATCCGGCCGGTGCGGGCCAGCTCAAGGCTCGCAGCGAAGGTCGCAGCGAGGCCCGTATCACCGCCGCCGCCGAGGCGCGGCGGCAGGAACTGGGCGAGCTGGCGCCAGTCCATCACCGTGCCGATCATCGATGCCAGCCGCGCCTGCGCATCCTCCACCGCATAGTATTGCGGCGCCCGGATCTCGAGGATCTGGGCGGTGGCATCGCGGCGCTGGCGGGCATAGGCAGAAAGCAGGTCATAGAGGCTCGCCGCGAACACGGAGCGCACGGTCTCGGTGGCGGCCGGCGGCGCGCCCGAGGCGAAGACGTCACGGCCGAGGAGCGGCCGTGCGAAGAGCGAGGCCGCCGCCTGCTGCATCGCCTCGAGCCGGCGAAGGCGGAAGGCGAGCGCCTCGGCCATCTCTTCCGCCGAGGGCTCGCCCTCGGCCGGCGGCTCGGGCAGAAGCAGCCGCGATTTGAGATAGGCCAGCCACGCCGCCATCACCAGGTAATCGGCCGCGAGCTCCAGCTGGAGCCGATCCGCCTTGGCGATGAAGGCGAGATACTGCTCGGCCAGCGCCAGGATCGAGATCCGGCGGAGATCGACCTTCTGCTCCCGCGCCAGCATCAGCAGCAGCCCGATCGGCCCTTCGAACCCGTCGAGATCGAGGACGAGATCGCCTTGCGTCCGCTCGGTCATGCCGCGACCGCCAGCAGCCGGTCGAGCTCTCGGCCCAGCTCGGTGGAATCGGCGGGCGGCGGCTCCCGTCGCCGGGACAGCGCCGCGTCGACCCGGTCGGCCGATACACCGTCGAGGGGCCCGATGGCGCCAGTCACTTCCGCCATCTCCCCAGGATCGCCGTTGCAGTGGAGGACGAGGTCGCAGCCCGCCGCCTGCGCGCGCCTCGCCCGCTCGGCCAACGTGCCATCGAGCGCCTTCATCGAAAGATCGTCGCTGACGAGAGCACCGCTGAAGCCAATGAGGCCGCGGATGACCTCGGAAATGACAGTCGTGGACAGCGTCGCCGGCGCCTCGTCCCAGGCGGTGTAGACGACATGGGCGGTCATCGCGAAGGGCGCGTCGGCCAGCGCCCGGAACGGCGCCAGATCGGTTGCCACGAGCTCGGCGGCGGTCGACCGGACGACCGGCAGCGCGTGGTGGCTGTCGGCTTCGGCGCGCCCGTGGCCGGGAATGTGCTTCACGACCGGCAGGACGCCGCCGGCCAGGAGCCCATCGGCAACCGCACGGCCAAGCCGCGCGATGACTTCGGGATCGCGGCCGAAGGCACGGTCGCCGATCACCGCATGGGCGGACGGCGACGGATTGTCGAGCACCGGTGCGCAGTCGACATCGATCCCGAGCGCGGCCAGTTCATGCGCGATCAGCCGGGCATTGAGCCAGGCGGCCCGTGCCGCGGCGTCGATATCGCGGGCGGCGAGCTGCCCGAATGCGGCGGCCGGCGGGGCCGCACGCCAATGGGGCGGTTTGAGCCGCTGGATCCGGCCGCCCTCCTGGTCGATGAAGATCGGCGCGGCGCGGCCGACCGTGTTGCGCAGCTCCGCGACCAGCGCCCGCACCTGTGCCGGCTCGGCGACATTCCGGGCGAACAGGATGAACCCGAGCGGGTCGGCGTCGCGGAAGAACGCGGCCTCGTCGGCGGTCAGCCGCGGACCGCTACAGCCGAAGACAGCGGCGAGCCTACTGCGGCTTGACAATGATGCACCCGACGCTGACCGCCTTCAGCTCGCCGCAGAGCTTGTCCGCCTGCGCGTGGTCGGCGATCGGTCCGGCCTGCACGCGGAAGAAGATGCCCTTGTCGCCGAGATCGGCGCGGACAACGGTCACGCTCAGCGATCCCAGCAGGTCCGGATGCGCCTTCTGGAGCTTCGCCCATTCGCTCCGCGCCGTCGCGTCGTCGCGCGTGGCCGCGATCTGCACGCGGAAGGCGCCAGCGGACGCGGCAGCGGGCGGTGGAGCGGCCGCGGTCTGAGCCGGCGCGGGGGCCGGGGCGGGCGTTGCCGCCGGTGCCGGCTTCGCGGGTGGCGTCGCCGCCGTGGCCGGCTTGGCGGGGGCTGGTGATGGCGCAGCCGGCGTGGCTGCAGGTGCCGGCGGTGCGGCGGCCGGCGGAGATGCAGAGGCGACCGGCGCCGGCGCGGCCGTGGGTGGGGGTGTCGGCGCCGGCTCGGGCTTGGGCAGCGGCTGCTCGGGCGGCGGCAGCAGCTTCTCGGGCTTGTTGGACGGTGTCTCGCCCATCGAATAGGCTGCGTTGCCCTGGTCGCCGACCACCTCGCCGCCCGCCTGCTCCGGCTTGATCTTGGTCGCGGACTGGTCGGCCTTGATCAGCGGCACGCCCCCCGGCGCCGGGGCGCCGTAGATCTTCGCGTAGGCATACCAGAGCGCACCGGCGAAGAGCACGGCAACCACCCCGCCCAGCGCCAGCCGGAGGAGATTGCGCCGCGGTCCGGGCACCGGATCGCCGGTCCGGTAATAGGGCCGTTCGATCAGATCTCCCATTAGCGCATCTCCATCACCGGCTCGACGCCGAAGACGGCCAGGCCGGAGGCGATCACGATCGCCACCGCCTGGACCAGCGCCAGCCGCGCCCGCGTGCCCGCCTCGTCCTCGGCCTGGATGAAGCGCAGGCTCGCCTCGTCCTTGCCTTTGTTCCAGAGCGCGTGGAACGACGCGGCGATCTCGCCGAGAGAGAAGGCGAGGCGGTGGGGCTCGTGGGCCTCGGCGGCGCTCTCGATCAGCCGCGGCCAGCCGGCGAGGAGCCGGATCACGGAGAGCTCGGCCGGATCGTCGACC
>DATGFU010000660.1:0-4069 GCA_035308865.1 Allostellaceae bacterium
CCGCATCCTGCGCAAGATCGCCGCCAACGAGCACGACTCCCTCGGCGACACGACGACCCTGGCCGACCCGGCGGTGGTCGACGATCTGGTGATCAACCGGCTGAACCGGTAGCGGACTCAGCGTCGTCTTCGCCAGCGCGCCGGATGCCGGCTCGTGTGAGCGCACGCGACGACGTAGATGCCATCGGCTTGGACCCGGAAGTACAGCGCGTAAGGGAAGCGCTTCGCCAAGGCGCGACGGAAGTGCCGGTAGACGACGGGAAATTGCTCGGGATTCTCGCCGATCCGCGCCACGGCGGCATCGATTGCCGCCATGAAGCGCTCGCCCAGCCCGCCGGTACGAAGATCGTACCAGCCTTGCGCCTCCCGCAGCTCCGACTCCGCCTCCGGCAGGAAGTGGATCGGCAGCATCAAGTTTAGCCGCGGCGAAGCTTGGCGCGCACGTCACTCCATGGGATCGCCCTGGCACAGTCCTCGGCGAAGCTCGCATCGCGTCGGTCGAGCTCCGCCTTCAGCTCATCCGACAGAGGCAGATCCTCGGCTTCCAGACTGTCGCAGAGCTCGCCGATCAGCTCGAGTCGCTCCTGCGTCGAGAGGCGGCTGATGTCGATGACCGTCATGACTGCAAGATGGCATGCGCGACTGGGGCTGTCGAGGAGCGGAGACTAGAAGACGAGAGGGCCTCCCTTCATACCATCTCCAACGGCTGCTTCCGCGCCGGCGGCGGGAAGTCGCGGTCGAGGGCGGCGAGATCCTCGGCCGTCAAGGCAACGTCCACCGCCGCACGGTTCTCGCGGACGTGGTCCTGCCGGGACGCTTTCGGGATGGCGATCACGGTCGGGCGGCGCAGCGCCCAGGCGAGCGCCACCTGGTACTGCGTGGCGCCGTGGCGCGCGGCGACCGCGTTCAGGCCCTTCGCCGGCGGCAGCCGCCCTTCGCCGATCGGGCAATAGGCCATGGCCGGGATGCCGCGCGCGTCGAGCCAGGGCAGCAGGTCGAATTCCGGCCCACGCGCCTTGAGGCTGTAGAGGATCTGGTTGGCCGCGCAGGCCGTGCTGCCGACCGCGACCAGCTCCTCCATGTCGTCCACGTCGAGATTGCTGACGCCCCAGTGTCGGATCTTTCCGGCCTCGCGCAGCCGTTCGAAGGCCTCGACCGTCTCGGCGAGCGGAATGCTGCCGCGCCAGTGCAGCAGATAGAGGTCGACCCGGTCGGTGCCGAGCCGCTTCAGACTCCCCTCGCAGGCGCGCGGCAGGCTCGTCCGCCCGGCGTTCGACGGCAGCGCCTTGGTCACGATGAAGATATCGTCGCGGCGCCCCGTCACCGCTTCGGCAACGACCCGCTCCGCGCCGCCGCTGCCGTACATCTCGGCGGTGTCGATGAGCGTCATGCCGAGCTCGATGCCGAGCTTCAGCGCCGCGACCTCGTCGGCCTGCCGTGTGCGGCTCTCGCCCATCCGCCAGGTGCCCTGGCCGAGCGCCGGCACCGTCTCGCCGCCCGGCAGCGTCACGCGCGGGATCGCCGTCATTTCACCCTCGCGATGAAATCCTCGAGCTGGTCGAGCGTGTCGTAGGCGACCGTCAGTGCGCCGCCGCCGCCTGGCGTCTCCCGGATCCGCACCTCGACGCCCCAGCGATCCGCGAGGTCGCGTTCGAGCGCCAGCGTGTCGGCGGATTTCGTCGCCTTCCGCGGCCGCGGCTTCTTGGCGGCGAGCGCCTCGGCCTGGCGGACGGTGAGGTCGCGATTGACGATCTCGTCGGCCAGCCGGTCGGCATTAGCGGCGCCGAGCAGCGCCCGCGCATGGCCGGCGGTCAGCTTGCCCTGCTCCAGGTAGGTGCGGACCTTGCCGCCGGCATGGGCGAGGCGGACGATATTGCCGACATGGCTGCGGCTGCGGCCGAGAACCCGTGCCAGATCCTCCTGGGTGTGGCCGAACTCCTCGATCAGCCGCAGATAGGCCTCGGCCTCCTCGACCGGGTTCAAATCCTCGCGCTGGAGGTTCTCGACCAGCGCGATCTCCAGCGCGTCGCGGTCGCTGAACTCGCGGACGACGACCGGCACCTCGTGCAGCTGCGCCCGCTGCGCCGCCCGCCAGCGCCGCTCGCCGGCGATGAGCTCGAACTGGTGCGGCTGCGCCGGATGCGGGCGGACGAGGAGGGGCTGCAGGATGCCCTTCTCGCGCACCGACTGGGCCAGCGCCTCCAGCTTATCCTCGTCGAAGGCGCGGCGCGGCTGGTAGCGGCCGGGATGAATCGCGGCCGTGGCGACGGTCGCGGGCGGCTTCGTCCCGCCGGTCGCGTCCTCGCCGAAGAGGGCGGACAATCCCATGCCCAGGCTCTTGCGCTTGGGGTCAGCCGCCATCAGCGCGGTTCCCTGAACTGTGGCGCCGGTTCCGCTGTCATCCTGCTCCTTGGCCCGTCGATCGCGGCTTGCTGCCGCCGGGCGCCGGTCGGAGGATATACCGGCACAGCGGACGCGGCGCCACCACGCGACGGAAGGTCAGGGCATGACGGAAGAGGAATATGCGGCGGCCGACGCCACGGCGTTGGTGGCGCTGGTCAATCGCGGCGAGGCGGCGCCGTGGATCCCCACCGGGCATGCGCTCGCCCGCATCGCGGCGCTGGACCCCACGCTGGGCGCGGTGGTGGCGCTCGACGGGGAGGGGGCGCTGGCGGCGGCGCGTGCGGTTGACCGGTCGCTGCCGCTCGCCGGCGTGCCGGTGCTGGTGAAGGATACCAATGTCGACGTCGCCGGCTTCGCGACCCGCCACGGCTCGCGCTTCTACGCCGACGCGCCGGCCGCGACCGGGGACAGCGAGCTGGTGCGGCGGCTGCGCGCGGCCGGGGCGGTCATCGTCGGACGCAGCAAGACGCCGGAATTCGCCAGCGATTTCGTGACGGAGCCGGTTTTCGGCGGGCCCACGCGCAACCCGTGGAACCGGGATCGCGCGGCCGGCGGGTCGAGCGGCGGTTCGGCGGCGGCGGTCGCCGCACGGATGGTCCCGGCGGCGCACGGCACCGATTGCGGCGGCTCGATCCGCGTGCCCGCCGCTGCTTGCGGTCTCGTGGGGCTGAAGCCGACGCGCGGCCGCATCCCGCAAGGTCCGGATGTCGGCGAGCGGGTGAGCGGGATGAATGTCGAGGGCGTGCTGACCCGCACCGTGCGCGACACCGCGCTCTTCCTGGACATGCTGGCCGGGCCCGATCCCGGCGCGCCCTACCAGGCGCCGCACCATGCCGGATCGTGGCGGGACGCGCTCGTGGCGCCTTCGCGGCGGCTCACGATCGGCCTGACCACGACACCGCCCTTCGGCGGCGCCGTTGCCGCGCCCATCGCCCAGGCCACGCACCGCGTCGCGGTGGCGCTGGAGGCGCAAGGCCACGCGGCGGTTCCCTGGGACTGGCCGGACCTGACCGGCTTCGGCGAGGCGGCCGCGGTGTTCTGGCAGGGCGAGATCGCCGAGCTGATCGAGGCGCGCATCCGGGCGCTCGGCCGCGAACCGGGACCGGACGAGATCGAGCCGGTCTGCCGCCGCGCCTGGGACGAGACGAGATCGCGCTCGGCGCTCGATTTTCTCGCAGCGAAATCGGTGCAGAACCGCGTCTCGCGCGCCATGTCCGCGGCCTTTGCGGAGATCGACGTGCTGCTGCTGCCGACCACGGCCGATTTCCCGCCGCCGATCGGCGCCTTCGTGGGGCTCGATTACGACGCCTGGTGCGAAGCCGCCTACGCCTACGCACCCTTCACCGAGATCTTCAACTTCACCGGCCAGCCGGCGATCTCCTTGCCTGTCGGGCTCTCGGAAGATGGGCTGCCGATCGGCGTGCAGCTGGCCGCTCGCTTCGGCGAGGAGGCGCTGCTGCTTAGGTTGGCGCCGGGATTTGAGGAAGCGAAGCGCTGAAAGACCCCCACCCAACCCTTCCCCGCGAAGCGCACGGCTGTGCGGGGAAAGTATTGCCGCCACGAGAACGAGTCTCGGGCGAGGCTTGTGCGTCTTTTGATGTCGTCATGCGCGGGCTTGACCCGCGTATCCACGTCGTTCCGTGTCGCGGAGCCACGTGGATGGCCG
>DATGFU010000661.1:0-2924 GCA_035308865.1 Allostellaceae bacterium
GTATCCGAGGAGCTGATCTTCCGCGGCGTCCTCTTCCGCATCGTCGAGGAGGGCTGCGGCACCCTCGCCGCGCTCGCCGTGTCCGCCGCGGTGTTCGGCGGGCTGCATGCCTGGAATCCCGGCGCTTCGATCGCCAGCGGCACCGCCATCGCTCTGGAAGCCGGTATCCTGTTCGGCCTCGCCTATGCCGGCAGCCGCACGCTGTGGCTGCCGATCGGCCTGCATTTCGGCTGGAACTTCGCGGAAGGCGGTATCTTCGGCGGCGCCATCTCTGGCTTTCCGGCCGAGGGGCTGCTCGACGTCAAGCTCAGCGGACCGGACATCCTGACCGGCGGCGCCTTCGGGCCGGAAGCCTCGCTGGTGACGCTCGCCGTCTGCCTCGCCACCTCGCTGATCCTGCTTCTCGCCATCGTTCGCCACGGCCAGTGGCGCGGCGTCCGGCTCAGCCTGCGCCACCCGGGCGGCGACTGAGCCTCTTCGCGCTGTAGCTCTCGGCCGCCAGCAGGAGATCGTCGCGGTCGATGGCGAGGAGCGACGCGCGGTCGGTCTCGTCGAGCCCAGCACGGTGCAGCGCCGCCCCGGGGTCCTCAAGGAAGGCCTTGAGGAATGCCTCGTCGGTGTAGAGCCGCGCCAGCATGGATTCGAGAGCGGACGAGCTCATGCCGCCGCCCGCCGGGCCTGGGCCAGGCATTCGCGCGCCTCGTCGAGCTGCTGGAGCAGCCGCGGGAAGGGCGGGAAATGGTCGTCGCGCTCGATCACCACGGTGAGACCGCGCGGCGTCAGCCGGCCGAGCTCGCCCAGCAGGTCGAACGCCTCCGGCGGCACGTCGTGCAGATGGTCGTCGATGAGCCGTCGTCTGCCGTTCGGCCGGTCGACCCAGCGCCCGCCGCCGAGATGGACGCTCGCCACCCGGTCGAGCGGCAGGCGGCGCAGCATCGCGAACGGATCGGCGCCGAAATTGACGGCATTGGCATAGAGATTATGGAGGTCGAGCAGCAGACCGGCGCCGGCGCCGCGCACGATCGCGGTGATCCAGTCGGGCTCGTCGAGCGTGCTGCCTGGCGGCTCGACCAGGGTGGCGATGTTCTCGACCGCGGGTGCGGTCCCGACGATCCGCGTAGCGCGCTCCAGGTTCCGGCAGGCACCCTCGATCGACGCCTGGCTGCGCGGCGGTGCTGCGAGATGGCCGATCTCGACCCCGCCGCCGCGTACGAAGGCGAGATGCTCCGACCATCCGGCGA
Source organism: Allostellaceae bacterium (assembly GCA_035308865.1). Taxonomy (GTDB): domain Bacteria; phylum Pseudomonadota; class Alphaproteobacteria; order ATCC43930; family CGMCC-115725; genus DATGFU01. Next base: position 1,242 of record DATGFU010000661.1, read on the forward strand.
CGCCGATCGCCTCGGCGAGCCGCGCCAGATTGTCGAGCCGGCGGATCTCGACCGGCACCGTCGAGGCGGCGCCGAGCGACACGCCATGCAGCAGGAGCGGCACCTGCGCGGCCAGTGTCCGGAGCGCCCGCAAGCCGGCGCGCGATGCCCGAAAATGATCCTCGGCGATGAGCTCGACGACGTCGATGCGGTCGAGATTGGCGAGGATCCCCGCCGCCAATGCGGGCCGCCACAGCAGGCCGAACCGGTCGCCCACCGCTAGCCCCCGCACCCGCCGCAGCCGCCGCCACCTCCGCAGCCGCTGCCGCACGACGAGCCCCCGCCGCAGGACGAACTGCCGCTCGCCGACCGGAAGAACGTATGCACCGTGGCGAACGGGCCGCCCGGCAAGGCCTGCAGCCCGAAGACGGCGGCCAACAGCAGGATGTCGCTGGTGACCATCGTACCCTGGCGGTAGCCCACGTTGCGCTTCAGCGCATCCAGAAGATTGCGGAGATCGCTCAGCATGGCATCGCCGAGCGCCGAGCGCCGCCGCAGTGCGATCAGCACCAGGATCCCGGCCGACACGACGCCCATAATGATAAGGAAGCCGACATTCGGCTTGTTGCGCACGAGCGCCAAGAGCAGCTTTATGCCTCCCACTCCGAGCACAATGGCGACCGCCAGCATGGTCCGGAGAATCCGGCCCGCTCGCGCGCCCTCGTCGGGGATCAACCCGATCTCGGCGAGCTGGGCGCGGTAGTCCTTGCCGATTGCCTGAATGCCCTTGTCGCGGATGATCTCCACGGCCTCGATCGGCGTCGCGGCGACGTCGCAGATGGCGCGCTCCAGCGGAAGGGACGGCGTGGCGCCGCCGCGGCGTCCCAGAACCTGCCGCTTCAGACCCAACAAGCCCTTGGGGACCTCGCTGAATTCCAAGATGCCGCGGTCGACGAGCGAGAGCACCGCCATCCGCACCGCCTCGATCGTGCCGCCCCGCAGCCAGGCGATCTCGTAGGGATCGTTCAACGGCAACGGCCGCGGCCGGCCGGACTCGGCGATCCGCTGGATGAGGAAATGGGCGACGATCGTAGCGATGCAGACGGTCGCGTAGAAGATCAGGAATTCCGGGCCCCGGAAATCGAAGGGGTTCATCTACGGCAGCCGGTCCGCGCGCAGCCCGATCAGGCCGGCGATCTCGATCGCGTCCATGACCGCCGCAACCGCCCCGCCCTCCGGCACGTCGCCGCCGGAGCGGGCCTGAACGAGCGCAGCCAGCGCCGGCTCCTTGCCGCAGTCCTTCGCCACCACGGCCAGTGCCTCGCGGGGCGCGAGCGTCGCACCCGACTCCAGCGACAGCAGCAGCGCCGCCGAGGCACGCAGCGGCCCCACCGCATCGGCGGCGGCCAGCGTCAGCCGGTCGGCGTAGGGGCCGGCCAGCGCCAGCCGCTCGCGCAGCCGGAGTGTGAGGTTGATCACCACCTGCCGGAGCCGCCGCTTGGCGGCCTCGCGCTCGACGATGATTCCGGCGAATACGTCCGGTCCGAAGAGGACACGGTGGCGCGCCGCGATGTCGAAGAACTTGACCGCGAAGGCCTCGCTCGCCGTCGCGATCTCCGATTTGAGAATGAAGAGCGCCGACAGGTTGATCGCGGCGTGCGCGAGCCGATAGGCACCGCCGATCGCCTCGAGCCGCGCCGGGTC
>DATGFU010000662.1:0-1509 GCA_035308865.1 Allostellaceae bacterium
CGGCAAAGTCGGCCCGCGAGGGCGACACCCAACCCGAAACCGCTCTAGCAGGCTGCTGAAAAAGGCCGTCTGACGGATCGACAGCGGTCGGCGGGCGTACTACGATGCCGGCATGCGCGGCGACGATCAGCAGACCGGCCACCTGTTTAGCTATCTCTCCCCCGATGCGCGCGTGCCCGCGGGGCATCCGCTGCGATCGATTCGACAGCTGACGGACGCCGCGTTGTTGACGGTGTCGCCGCAGTTCGACGCGATGTATTCGGCGATCGGCCGCCCGTCGATTCCGCCCGAGCAGTTGTTGCGGGCGTTGCTGCTCCAGGTGCTGTACTCCATTCGCAGTGAGCGGTTGCTGATCGAGCAGCTCCAGTACAACCTGCTGTTCCGCTGGTTCGTCGGGCTGTCCATGGACGAGGACGTCTGGGTGCCGACGGTCTTCACCAAGAATCGCGACCGCTTGTTGTCAGGCGATGTCGCGACCGCGTTCTTTACGGCCGTCCTGGAGCAAGCGCGCGCGGCACAGTTGCTCTCCGACGAGCACTTCACGGTCGATGGCACGTTGTTCCAGGCCTGGGCCGGCCAAAAGAGTTTCCGGAAGCGCGACGGGGGCCCGACCGCGCCGCCGGACGATCCGGGGAATGCGACGGTCGATTTTCGCGGCGAGACGCGGTCCAACGCCACGCACGCGTCGACGACCGATCCGGACGCGAAGCAGTATCGGAAGGCGGCCGGCCAGCCGGCCGTGCTGGGCTATCTCGGGCACGTGCTGATGGACAACCGGCACGGCATGGTCGTCGATGCGTGCGTGACGCCGGCCACCGGCACCGCCGAGCGGGAGGCGGCGCTCAGCATGCTGGCGGCATTGCCGGATCGGCGCGGCACGGTCGGCGCCGACAAGCTCTTCGATCAAGGACCGTTTGTGGAGCCCGCGCGGCACCTCGGTTTCACGCCGCACGTGGCCCAGCGAGTGCTGGGCACCGCCATTGATGGCCGCACCACCGGCCGTCCCGGCTACGCGATCAGTCAGCGGAAACGAAAACTCGTCGAGCAGATCTTTGGATGGATGAAAACGATCGGCGGCGTCCGGCAAGTGCGCGTGCGCGGCGGCGAGCGGGTCGACTGGCACTTCCGATTCGTGGCGGCCGCCTACAACTTGATCCGAATGCGACGACTTCTCACCGCCGCCTGACGACGCGATCGATCCGGAAGGCGGATCAGGACGAGAACCCCAACCCGCGGCGCCACGACCAGCCGCCACGAAGCATCATCGCGGCTCGAAGCAGCCCTTTTTCAGCAGCCTGCTAGAGCGGTTTCGGGTTGTGTGTAGCCCTCGCGGGCCGAGACTTTGCCGCAGCGCGCCCGGTGGTTGGGCGCGCGAGCGTGCGGCCGGAGGCCTGCGAGGGCGACACCCAACCCGAAACCGCTCTAATCAGCGCTTTTTCTTGATCACCGGCGGCAGATCGTCATCGTCGATCGCCACGGCTGGTTGCGGCCGGACGAAGCCCGCGTGCA
>DATGFU010000663.1:0-3521 GCA_035308865.1 Allostellaceae bacterium
CAGGCCCTGGAAGCGCTGGCCGAAAGTACGGAAATGCTGCCGCGCGAGGAGCGTGGTCGGCACGATGACTGCCACCTGCACGCCGGCCATGGCGGCGACGAAGGCGGCCCTGAGCGCCACCTCGGTCTTGCCGAACCCGACATCGCCGCAGATCAGCCGGTCCATCGGCTTGCCGGAGCCGAGATCGTCGATCGTCTCGCCGATCGCGTTCAGCTGGTCGTCGGTCTCGGGATAGGGGAAGCGTGCGGCGAACTCGTCGTAGAGGCCGGAGGCGGCTTCGACCGTCTCGCCCTGGCGAAGCTCCCGCTCGGCGGCGACCTTGATCAGCTCGTCGGCCATGTCCTTGATGCGCTTCTTGACCCGCGCCTTGCGGCCCTGCCAGGCGACGCCGCCCAGCTTGTCGAGCTGCGCCGCCGCGTCCTCGGCGCCGTAGCGCGACAGCACCCCGATGTTCTCGACCGGCACGAAGAGCTTGTCGTCGCCCTGGTAGACCACCTTGAGGCAGTCATGCGCCGCGCCGCCGACATCGAGCGTGACCAGCCCGTCATAGCGGCCGATGCCGTGATCGGCATGGACCACGAAATCGCCGACCGAAAGCGCCGAGACCTCCTCGATGAATTTCTCGACATTGGTCCGGCGCCGCCGCGGCCGCACCAGCCGGTCGCCGAGGATGTCCTGCTCGGAGATCAGCGTCAGCTTGCCGGCCTGGTAGCCCTGCTCCAGCGGCAGCACGACAAGGCCGACCTTGCGCGGCGACAACTCCTGCAGCGCCGGCCAGGCATCCGCCCGCTCGACCCCGTCGATACCGCGCTCGCCCAGCACGTGGAGCAGCCGGTCGGCCGAGCCGTTGGTGAAGGCGGCGATCGCCACCTTGCGGCCGGAATCCTTCAGCTCGGCGATGCGTTTGCCGACCGCCTCGAAGACATTGACCTTCGGGTTGGCGCGCGCCTCGGCGAAGCTGATCCCCGGCCGGCCGCCGCCGTCGAAGGCGCGGGCGCCGGAATCGGGCGGCGGCGGGAAGGGCGTCAGCTGCGCGTAAGGCCGCGCGTCGAGCAGCCGGTGCCACTCGGCCTCGCCGATGAACATGAGGTCGGGCTCGACCGGCTTGTAGAGCGTCGCCGAGGGCACGTTGCGGGCCCCGGTCAGGCTCTGCCGCGCGGCGTAGAACTCCCCGATCGATTCGAGCCGCGTCGCGCGGATCTCCTCGGCGCGGTGATCAAGCGCCACGACCGCGCCGGGCAGGTAGTCCAGCAGCGTCTCGAGCTGCTCGTAATAGAGCGGCAGCCAGTGCTCCATGCCGACATGGCGCCGGCCCTCGCTGACCGCGGCGTAGAGACCGTCCTCGGGATCGACCGGGCCGAACAGGTCGCGATAGCGCGAGCGGAACCGCGTGATGCTCGCCTCGTCCAGCAGCACTTCGCTGACCGGCTTCAGCGCCGCCGCATCGAGCTTCGCGGTCGAGCGCTGCGTCATCGCGTCGAACCGCCGGATCCCGTCGATCTCGTCGCCGAAGAAATCGATCCGCAGCGGCTCCGGCGCACCGGACGGGAAGAGGTCGACGATGCCGCCGCGCACGGCGTAATCGCCGCGGTCGCGCACCGTCTCGGTTCGCACATAGCCGTTCGCCTGCAGGAACGAGATCAGCCGGTCGGTCGGGATCCGCCCGCCGCGCTTCAGCGCCAGCGTCCGCTCGCGGAAGACCTTCCGCGGCGGCACGCGCTGCACCAGTGCGTTGACCGTGGTCAGCACGATGCGCGGCCGCGCCGGCTTGGGCTCGCCCGCCAGCCGCGTCAGCGTATCGATCCGCCGGCTGACCAGATCCGGCGCCGGCGACACCCGGTCATAGGGCAGGCAGTCCCAGGCCGGGAACAGCAGCACCTCGGTGCCCGGCGCGAAGAAGGCGAAGGCCGCGCGCAGCCGATGCAGCCGCGCGTCGTCGCGCGCGACGAACAGCAGCACCGGCGCGAACCCGCCCGCCGCCAGCTCGCTGAAGAGCTGGACGTCCCGTCCCTCGGGCGCGCCGAAGATGTCGACCCGGCCGGCCGTGCGGAGCAGTTCGTGGAGCGGTGTCACGGGCTTCCCGGCGTGCGGCGAAACTGTCTGAGCATGGCGAAAACGTCGGTATCGAGCTCGGGCGGCGGCAGGGCGGCGCCCACCAGCCAATCCCAGAGATCCGGATCGTCCTGGTCGAGCAGGCGTTCCCAGGCGTCAACCTGCGCCGGCGAGAACGCGGCGAGATATCGGTCGGCGAAGGCGCCGTACAAGAGGTCGGCCTCCCGCGTGCCGCGGTGCCGGGAGCGGAACAGAAGCCGCTTCCGGCGGATGGCGTCGGCTTCGCTCATCGGGCGCGCAGCGGCCGTTGCCGGCGCAGGCCCAGCGACTGCAAGAAGCGCCCGGCGGCTCGTACCGGCGCGGTCAGGCGCCAGGAGCTCGACTGCTCGAAGCTGTCGACCAAAAGCTCGAGGTCGCGGCACCGCCGAGCCAGCCGAATCATTTCCGCGAAGGCGCGGGCGAGACCATCGGAATCGCCACCGGGTCGTAGCACGAACATCGCGGTCTTGTGAGCAATGCAATGGGCGTCATCACAGGCGCGCGGCCAGTCCCGACTGATCAGATACTCGTAATGCGCCCGTAACATGGTGTCCGCCTGCGTTCCGGCGAACCGTTTCCGCGCCCGCACCATAAGGTCGAGCCGTTCGTCGACGCTGAGCGCCGCCGAGCTATGCTGCTTCAGGCGGTCCAGCGGAATTTCCCGTTCATAGAGAAATGCCACGCTATTATAGGTAGTATCCGTCAAAATTCGAAAATAGTCGCTATAGTATTCCATTGTAATGTGCAGCCAAGCGGCCACGTCGAAGTCATACATGTAATCCTGCTGGATGACGATCGAGCGGCCCGGGATCAGCGCCGGGAAGAACTCCCGGACCACGAAGTCGGACAGCTCGGGTGTCTTCGCCACATCCACAAAGAGAATCTCGATTCGGCCGTCCGGACGTTGCTGCTTGCGGATGTCGCCGGGGTGGACGGCGACGAATTCGGCGACTGGCTTGATGTTCTTTTCGAACACCGGGAGCAGGCTCTGCCCGACTGTGTAGCTCTCGGCCGACAGGTGCTGCTTGAACATCCACTGCTGGGCCGTGAAGAGGTCATAAGCATGAATCCGGTGAAGCGGCGCCCGGCGGTTCCGCTTGCGCCACTCGCGGAGTCCGTAGCCCAGCGCCAGGGTCGAGCCGCCGAACAGGCTGCCGGTATCGATAATGTGGCCCGCATCGGAGAAATACCGGCTCGCTAAGTAATAGAGCAGCTGCCGCTCCGCTTCGGTAACCATCGTCACGGGCGGGCGCCGTCCCGGCACGGTCACGGATTCCCATGCCTTCGAAACGATCCCGTCCAGCGACATCCCGAACTCCATGCCTCATGCCAATGCGGGCAGGGCGCGACGTTGAACGGCGCGCCTTGCTCGGCCCGCATCCTACAGGCCACACCCGGTCATTCAAGTGAGGTGGGCGTAGAGCAGAAGC
>DATGFU010000664.1:0-2262 GCA_035308865.1 Allostellaceae bacterium
GTTGATCTCGGAGATCGGCACGTAACGCCGTCGCCGGAACTTGCTGCCGCCGATGCCGCCTGGTGCGGGAACGATGCCGGCCATCAGACCTGCTCCTCGAGCTGATGCGACAGGATGGTGATGAATTCACCGGAGAAGGCCTCAAGCTGCTGGGCGTAGCGCGAGACCTGGCCCGACAGGATGTTATAGGCGCCGGCCGCGGGGATGGCGGCGACGAGGCCGATCGCGGTGGCGAACAGCGCCTCGGAGATGCCGGGCGCCACCACGGCGAGCGAGGTGTTCTTCGAGGCCGCGATCGACTCGAAGCTGTTCATGATGCCCCACACCGTGCCGAAGAGGCCGACGAAGGGCGCGGTCGACCCGACAGTCGCAAGGAAGGACATGTAGCGCTCGATCCGCTCCAGCTCGCGCACCACGGTGACCGTCATCACCTTCTCGATGCGTTCCTTGAGGCTCGCCTGGAGCCCGCCGGTGCCGATCAGCCCGCGGGCCGCCGAGCGCCGCCACTCCAGCATCGCCGCCGCAAAGGTCGCCGACATCGGATCGTTCGGCCGGTTGCCGATCCGGTCGTAGAGATCGTCGATCGAGCCGCCCGACCAGAACCCCTCCTCGAAGCTGTCGGCCTCGCGGATCAGGCGCTTCATCTTCAGGACCTTGTCGAAGATGATCGCCCAGCTCCAGAACGACGCCACGAGCAGAAGGACCATCACGGCCTTCACGATCGCATCGGCCTGCAGGAACAGCGACCACATCGACAGGCTGGTGGCGGCGGCGGCGGCCTGGCCGCCAAGGTTCACGGCATCGACTTGCATGGTTCGTTCGGGCTTTCATCGGGATCGAGATAGGGAAGAAGGGCTTGGCGGAGCGCGGCCGGAATGCGGGCGGGCCTGCCGCCTTCGGAGAGCACGGCGAGCTGGACCTTGACGCGCGCGGCTTCCTCGTCCTCGCGGGCTATCACCTGCAGAACGTCGACCGACGCCCCGCCGCAGGCCTCTACGGTGCTGGTCACGATCAGCGCATCGTCGAGCCGCGCCGGACGGCGATAGTCGACGGAGAGGCGGCGCACCGCCCAGAAGGAGCCGGTCTCGCGATGCATCCGCTGATGCGGCCAGCCGATATGGCGCAGGAACTCGGTGCGGGCCCGCTCGGCGAAGCGAAGATACGCAGCGTGATAGACGATCGCGCCGGCATCCGTGTCCTCGTAATAGACCCGGATCGGGAACAGGAACGCCCTCCCCTCGACCCGCCCGCCCTCGGGCCGCGCCGGAATCATGTCTCGTCCTCCGGCGCCCGGAGCAGGTCGAGCTGCACGGAGTCCGGCCGGGCGACCGGCAGGTCGAGATGGCGGAACGCCTGGTCGGTCAGCACCCGCCCGCGCGGCGTCCGCATCAGGAATCCCTGCTGGATCAGATAGGGCTCGATCACGTCCTCGATCACGTCGCGCTGCTCCGACAGCACCGCGGCCATCGTCTCGATGCCGACCGGCCCCCCGGCATAATGCTCGGCGATGGCGCGGAGGTAGCGGCGATCCATCGCATCGAGGCCGCGGCGATCGACTTCGAGCCGCGTCAGGGCCGCGTCCGCTGCGGCCGCGTCGACCCGTCCCGCTCCCGCCACCGCGGCGATATCACGCACGCGGCGTAGCAGCCGCCCAGCCACTCGCGGCGTGCCGCGCGAGCGGCCGGCGATCTCCGCGGCGCCGTCGGGCGCGAGATCGAAATCCAGGATGCGGGCGCCGCGCTCGATGATCAGGCCGAGCTCAGCCGGCTCGTAGAAGACGAGGCTCAGCGGAATGCCGAAGCGCTCGCGCAGCGGCCGGCTGATCAGGCCCGACCGCGTGGTGGCGCCGACCAGGGTGAAGGGCGGCAGGTCGATCCGGATCGAACGCGCCGACGGCCCCTCGCCGATGATTAGGTCGAGCTGGAAATCCTCCATCGCCGGGTACAGCACCTCCTCGACCGCCGGCATCAGCCGGTGGATCTCGTCGATGAACAACACGTCGCGCGGCTGAAGGTTGGTCAGGATCGCAGCGAGGTCGCCGGACCGTTGAATCACGGGACCGGAGGTTGCCCGGAACCCGACTCCCATCTCGCGGGCCACGATCTGCGCCAGCGTCGTCTTGCCGAGGCCCGGCGGACCGAACAGCAGCACGTGATCGAGCGCCTCGCTGCGGCCGCGCGCCGCCTGGATGAAGATGCGGAGATTCTCGCGCACCTGCCGCTGGCCGACGAACTCGTCGAGCGACAACGGGCGCAGCGAAGC
>DATGFU010000665.1:0-7876 GCA_035308865.1 Allostellaceae bacterium
TGGCAGGGGAGGGCAAGACCCTCGACCAGCAGGGCATGGCCGAATACCTGGCCGGCCTGGTCGCCAAGTTCCCGATCGTCTCCATCGAGGACGGCATGGCCGAGGACGACATGGAGGGCTGGGCCATGCTGACCCAGGCCCTGGGCCGCAAGATCCAGCTGGTGGGCGACGACCTGTTCGTGACCAACCCGGCGCGCCTGCAGCAGGGCATCAAGGACGGCCTGGCCAATTCCATCCTGGTCAAGGTCAACCAGATCGGCACCCTGTCCGAGACGCTGGACGCGGTCGATATGGCGCACCGCGCCGGCTACACCGCGGTGATGTCGCACCGCTCCGGCGAGACCGAGGATTCGACCATCGCCGATCTGGCTGTGGCGACCAATTGCGGTCAGATCAAGACGGGATCGCTCTCGCGATCGGACCGACTCGCCAAGTACAACCAGCTGATTCGCATCGAGGAACGCCTCGGCGACGGCGCGCGTTACGCAGGGCGGTCGATTCTGCGGCGGTAGGGCAAGGGTTTAGGCGAGAGTCGCCAAGGAGCGGTTGACCGGAAAGCCCGGAAGTGTCTCACTCTCCAAATGGAAGTCGGGCGATTTATTAGACGGGAGGCGAGGGGAGCGGTAATTCCGCTCGTCTGCTTCGCGCTCGCCGTGTATTTCGCCTATCACCTCGTCGAAGGCGACCGTGGCGTCCTGGCTTGGACACATCTGATGCAGCAGATCCGCGAGGCCAAGGCCGACGCAGCCAAGGTCCACAATGAGCGGATGGAGCAGGAGCATCGGGTCTCGCTGCTGCGCTCGGACAATCTCGATCCCGACATGCTCGACGAGCAGGCCCGGGCACGGCTCAATCTGGCGGCCCCCGGCGAGGTCGTGATCCTCGACGACGACCAGCAGAAATAGCCTCCGGTATACGTCGCCGAGTCAGGCGCTTAACCAAAATCCGGTTAATCTAGAATTTGCATTGTGACACAATGCCATAGCGGGATTTCGCTTGGCACCGTCACGGGCTTGCCGCTATGGTCCGGCGCAACGGACGAACCGGCGGCGGAGCAGGATATGGCGCTCAGGACGCAGCGGAAGACCAAGCCCGCGCCCGATCCCGGACCCTCGGGCGAGGCACTGACCGAGTACTATACCCGTATGCTGCTGATCCGGCGCTTCGAGGAGAAGGCCGGCCAGATGTACGGCATGGGCCTGATCGGCGGGTTCTGCCATCTCTATATCGGCCAGGAGGCCGTCGTGATCGGCGTGCAGAGCGCGCTGTCCGAAGGCGACTCGGTGATCACCTCCTACCGCGACCATGGCCACATGCTGGCCTGCGGTATGGATCCCAAAGGCGTGATGGCCGAGCTGACCGGGCGGAGCGGCGGGTATTCGCACGGCAAGGGCGGCTCGATGCACATGTTCTCCAAGAAGGAGCACTTCTACGGCGGGCACGGCATTGTCGCGGCCCAGGTGCCGCTTGGCACCGGCCTGGGCTTCGCGCACAGATACCGCAAGACCGACCGGGTCTCCGTGACCTATCTCGGCGACGGCGCGGCCAACCAAGGGCAGGTCTACGAATCCTTCAATATGGCCGCGCTGTGGAAGCTGCCGGTCATCTATGTGATCGAGAACAATAAATACGCCATGGGCACATCGGTCGGTCGGGCCTCGGCCTCGAAGGATCTCCACGCGCGCGGCGAGGCCTACGGGATCCCCGGCTGGCAGGTGGACGGGATGGACGTGGTCGCCGTGCACAAGGCGGCGACCGAGGCGGTCGAACGCACGCGAGCCGGCAACGGCCCGCTCATCCTGGAGATGATGACCTACCGCTATCGCGGCCATTCGATGTCGGATCCTGCCAAGTACCGCTCGAAGGAAGAGGTGCAGAAGATGCGCACGGAGCACGACCCGATCGATCTTGTGCGCAAGCGCCTGATCGACGGCGGCTTCGCCGACGACGCATCGCTGAAGGCGATCGACAAGACGGTCAAGGAAACGGTGACGGCGGCGGCCGAGTTCGCCCAGGAGAGTCCGGAGCCGGACCCGTCGGAGCTGTGGACCGACGTGCTGATCGACGCCTGAGCGGGAGGCCGGACAGGTGACCATCGAGATCAAGATGCCGGCGCTCTCGCCGACCATGACCGAGGGCAAGCTCGCGAAATGGTCCAAGGCCGAGGGCGACACGGTCAAGGCCGGAGACATCATCGCCGAGATCGAAACCGACAAGGCCACCATGGAGGTCGAGGCGGTCGACGAGGGCACGCTGGCCAGGATCCTCGTGCCCGAAGGCACCGAGAACGTCGCGGTCAACACGCCGATCGCGCTGCTGGCGGGGGAGGGGGAAGACGTCACCGCTGCTGCGCCTCCTCCCGAGGCCAAGGCACCGGCGCCGAAGCCGGCCGCAACGGCACCGGCCGAGGCCCGCGAGACGCCGAAGTCGGAAGCCGCACCGCCGCCATCGCCTCCTGCGCCGGCGGTCGAAGCGGAGCCGGAGTGGACCGGCAAGACCGTCAACCTCACGGTCCGCGAAGCGCTGCGCGACGCCATGGCCGAGGAGATGCGGCGCGACAAGACCGTGTTCCTGATGGGCGAGGAGGTCGCCGAGTACCAGGGCGCCTACAAGGTGAGCCAGGGCCTGCTCGAAGAGTTCGGTGCCGATCGCGTCATCGACACGCCGATCACCGAGCACGGCTTCGCGGGGTTGGGCGTCGGGGCGGCGCTGTCCGGGCTCAGGCCGATCGTCGAGTTCATGACCTTCAACTTCGCCATGCAGGCGATGGATCAGATCATCAATTCCGCGGCCAAGACGCTCTACATGTCCGGCGGCCAGATGGGCTGCCCGATCGTGTTCCGCGGGCCTAACGGCATCGCGGCACGGGTCGCCGCCCAGCACTCGCAATGCTACGCGAGCTGGTACGCGCACGTGCCCGGGCTCAAGGTGGTCGCGCCCTATTTTGCAGCCGATTACAAGGGCCTGCTGAAATCGTCCATCCGCGATCCCAATCCCGTGATCTTCCTGGAGCACGAGCTGGTCTACGGCCAGACGCATCCCGTCCCGGAGACCGATGACTGGATCGTACCGATCGGCAAGGCGCGGGTGGTCCGGCCGGGCGGCCACGTCACCGTCATCGCCTTCTCGCGCACGGTGCAGCTGGCGCTCGAGGCGGCGGAAGCGCTGGCGAAGGAGGGGATCCAAGCGGAGGTGATCGATCTCCGGACGATCCGGCCGCTCGATATCGAGACGATCGTGACCTCGATCAAGAAGACCAACCGTGTGGTGTCGGTGGAGGAGGGCTGGCCGTTCGCCGGTATTGGCGCCGAGATCGCGGCGGTCACCATGGAGGCGGCCTTCGACTGGCTCGATGCGCCGGTTCGCCGCGTGCACGGCGCCGACGTGCCGCTGCCTTATGCCGCCAATCTCGAGCGTCTGGCGGTGCCGCAGGTCGCCGACATCGTGGCGGCCGCCAAGGACGTATCCTACCGCTGACGGCGCAGAGGGAAGCGAGCATGACGATCGATATCACCATGCCGGCGCTATCGCCGACCATGACCGAAGGCACGCTCGCCAAGTGGCTGAAGAACCAGGGCGACGACGTCAAGGCGGGCGACGTCATCGCCGAGATCGAGACCGACAAGGCGACCATGGAGGTCGAAGCGGTCGACGAGGGCCGGATCGGCCGCATTGTCGTCCCGGCCGGCAGCGAAGGCGTGCAGGTCGGCGCGGTCATCGCCGTGCTGCTGGAGGAGGGCGAGGACGCGGCGGCAGCGGAGAAGGTGCCAGCAGCCAAGCCGCCCGCAGCCAAGGCCGCTGTGCCGGCTCCTGCGCCGGCCGCACCGCCATCGCCGCCGGCGGCAGCCGCGCCGCCTGCGGCCAAGCCGGCCCCCGCGGAGGTGCAGGGCGAGCGGATCTTCGCGAGCCCGCTCGCTCGCCGCCTTGCCAAGGAGGCCGGTCTGGACCTCGGCTCGGTGAACGGCTCGGGCCCGCACGGCCGGATTGTCAAGGCGGATATCGAGGCGGCCGCCACAGGCGCGCCCGCAAAGAAGCCGGCGCCGGCGCTGCAGCCGGCGACAGCCCCGACGGCCGCGCCGGCAGCGGCCCCCGTCGCTGCCGCTCCGCTCGGCAAGGACAGGGTGGCGGCGCTCGCCGGGAACATCCCCTACGAGCTGGTGCCGCACACCTCGATACGGCGCACGATCGCGAGGCGCCTGGTCGAAGCCAAGCAGACGGTCCCGCATTTCTACCTGACGGTCGATTGCGAGGTCGACCGGCTGCTGACGATCCGCGGCGAGCTCAACGAGCGGAGCGAAGGCGCCTTCAAGCTTTCGGTGAACGACTTCGTCATCAAGGCGGCCGCGCTGGCGCTGAAGCGCGTGCCCAAGGCCAACGCCTCGTGGTCCGATGACGGCACGTTGCTGTGGCAGCAGGTCGATGTCGGCGTGGCGGTCGCCATCGAGAACGGGCTCATCACGCCGATCGTCAAGCACGCCGATACCAAGGGCCTTGCCCAGATCTCGAACGAGATGAAGGATCTCGGCGCCCGCGCGAAGGCCGGCAAACTGAAGCTCGACGAGTTCCAGGGTGGCACGTTCTCGGTATCGAATCTCGGCATGTTCGGCATCCGCGAGTTCGCCGCCGTCATCAATCCGCCCCACGGCTGCATCCTGGCGGTCGGCGCCGGCGAGCAGCGGCCGGTGGTGAAGAACGGTGCGCTCGCCATCGCCACCGTGATGAGCTGCACGCTGTCGGTCGACCATCGCGTTGTCGACGGTGCCGTGGGTGCCGAGTTCCTGAAGGAATTCAAGAAGATCGTCGAAGATCCTCTGATCATGATGCTGTAGGCGCGCCATGGCTGACACCTACGATCTCATCGTCATCGGCGGCGGCCCGGGCGGGTATGTCGCGGCGATCCGGGCGGCGCAGCTGAAGCTCAGTGTCGCGGTGGTCGAGCGCGAGCATCTCGGCGGTATCTGCCTCAACTGGGGATGCATCCCCACCAAGGCGCTGCTGCGGACGTCAGAGATCAACTACCTGCTGCACCATCTCGACGCCTACGGCTTCGCCGCCGAGAAGGTGAGCTTCGACCTCGCGAAGATCGTGAAGCGCTCGCGCGCCGTCGCAGGACAGCTCTCGGCAGGCGTCAAGCACCTGTTGAAGAAGAACAAGGTGCCGGTCTATGACGGCGCCGCCAGGCTCGACGGCACGGCCGGCGAGCTGCGCAAGGTCAAAGTCGAGAAGGACGGCAAGCCGGTCGCCCATCTGACGGCGAAGAACGTCATCCTCGCCGCTGGCGCGCGGGCGCGGGTGCTGCCGGCGCTTGAGCCGGACGGCAAGCTGATCTGGACCTACAAGGAGGCGATGATCCCGCCATCCTTGCCGAAATCGCTGCTGGTGATCGGCTCGGGCGCCATCGGCATCGAGTTCGCGAGCTTCTTCCACAACCTCGGCAGCAAGGTGACGGTCGTCGAGATGCTCGACCGCGTCCTGCCGGTCGAGGACGAGGAAATCTCGGCCTTCGCCCGAAAATCCTTCGAGAAGCAGGGAATCCGCATCGTCACCTCGGCGACCGTCGAGGGCGCGAAGAAGGCGGCGGATTCGGTGACGGCGACGATCAAGGGGAAGGACAAGAGTGAGGAAATCACCGTCGACCGGGTGATCGTCGCCGCCGGCATCGTCGGCAATGTCGAGGGGATCGGGCTGGAAGGCACCAAGGTCAAGGTCGACCGCACCCATATCGTCGTCGACAAATGGCTGGCGACCGGCGAGCCGGGCGTGTTCGCGATCGGCGACGTGGTGGGACCGCCCTGGCTCGCCCACAAGGCCAGCCATGAGGGGGTGATCTGCATCGAGCGGATCGCCGGCGTCGATGGCGTTCATCCGCTCGACATCGACAACATCCCCGGCTGCACCTACTGCATGCCGCAGGTCGCTTCGGTGGGGCTGACCGAGGCCAGGGCCAAGGCGGCGGGGCACGAGATCCGGGTCGGCCGCTTCCCCTATATCGGCAACGGCAAGGCGATCGCGCTCGGGGAGCCCGAGGGCATGGTCAAGACGGTGTTCGATGCCAGGACGGGCGAGCTCCTGGGCGCCCACATGATCGGCGCCGAGGTGACGGAGCTGATCCAGGGCTACGTCGTGGCGAAGACGCTGGAGACGACGGAGGCGGAGCTGATCGAGACGATCTTCCCGCATCCCACCCTCTCGGAGATGATGCACGAGTCGGTGCTTGACGCGTATGGCCGCGTCATCCACTTCTGAGCCGTCGACCGCGAGGAAACCGCTGATGACTGCCGTGGACGGCGCGTTGCGCCATCCCGAGAAGCGCGCGAACCCCGATCGTCCGTCGCCGCGCAAGCCGGACTGGCTGCGCGTCAAGGCGCCGACGAGCCCGGGATATCACGAGACGCGGAAACTCGTCCGCGACCTGCGGCTCAACACCGTTTGCGAAGAGGCGGCCTGTCCGAACATCGGCGAGTGCTGGCAGCAGAAGCATGCCACGGTGATGATCCTCGGCAGCGTCTGCACCCGGGCCTGCGCCTTCTGCAACGTCGCGACCGGGCGGCCGGATCTTCTCGATCCGCATGAGCCGGAGCGGGTCGGGGAAGCAGCGGCGGCACTGGGCCTCGGGCATATCGTGGTGACCTCGGTCGACCGCGACGATCTCGACGACGGCGGCGCCGAGCATTTCGCCAGGACCATCGCGGCGATCCGCGAGCGTGCGCCGGGCACGACGATCGAGGTGCTGACGCCCGATTTCCTGCGCAAGGAGGGCGCGATCGAGCGCGTCATTGCGGCGCGGCCGGACGTCTACAACCACAATCTCGAGACGGTGCCGCGGCTCTACGGCAAGGTGCGGCCCGGTGCGCGCTACTTCCACTCGCTGCGCCTGCTCGACATGGTGAAGCGGCTCGACCGGACCATATTTACCAAGTCCGGCATCATAGTCGGACTCGGCGAGGAGCGGGACGAGGTGCTGCAAGTGATGGACGACCTGCGCGCCGCGGATGTCGATTTCCTGACGATCGGCCAGTATCTGCAGCCGACCCCGAAGCACCATCCGATCGCGCAATATGTCACGCCGGAGGAGTTCGATTCCTACCGCAAGCTCGCCTTCGGCAAGGGGTTCCTGATGGTGTCGGCGAGCCCGCTGACCCGCTCCTCCTATCACGCCGACGCGGATTTTGCCCGCCTGCGGGCTGCCCGCGCCAGCTGAGGCCCGACCCTCGTGCCCAAGCACCATGAACGCCGCGTCGTTCCCTACCGGCCGGAGCAGATCTTCGATCTTGTGGCGGATGTCGAGAGCTACCCGCAATTTCTGCCCTGGTGCATGGGCGCCCGTATCCGTGAGCGGCAGGCGGATCGAATTGTCGCCGATCTCATCATCGGATTCCGCGTCTACCGGGAACGCTTCACCAGCGACGTCACGCTGCAGCGGCCTGGGCGGATCGAGGTGACCTATACCGACGGGCCGTTCCGCTTTCTGCACAACCGGTGGCTCCTGGAGTCCACGCCCGATGGCGGCTGCGTCGTGGATTTCGACGTGGAGTTCGAGCTGAAGTCGAAGCTGCTGCAGCGGATGCTCGACATCGTCTTCGGCGAGGCGATACGCCGGATGGTCGGTGCCTTCGAGGCGCGGGCACGGAAGCTCTACGGACCCGGCGAAGCCGGCCACGAGCAAGGCCGACTGGCGCACGGCGCCGGGTAGGCGGCCCGCCAGCCACCGCCGCGGCAAGGCGGCGATGACCAGCGAAACCGGGCGGCTCAGAAGTTGACGTTCCAGATCGACAGCGTCGCCGTGTTGTCGTCGACGGCGGCGAGCTTGGCCGTATGGGGCCCGGTCTGGGCGATCGCGAAGCCGAACGAACCGCCCTGGGCGGGATCGATCGGG
>DATGFU010000666.1:0-8817 GCA_035308865.1 Allostellaceae bacterium
ACGAGATTCACCAGGCTCCACATCGGACACCGTTATACACGGTCAACGATCCGCAGGGGCATACCTGGGGGTTCAGGACTTACCGTTCCGTTGTCGGCCGAGGCGATCTTCGGCGCCCCGCCTGCATGGCCGATCCGCCAAGGTCGCGATTCTCCGCGGGCCGCTTGCGGACCATGGTGGCCGCCAATTTCAGTCGAGGGAGTGGCAGCCCATGCCTCCGGTCGAGCCGGTGCTGCGGCACCTGGAGCAGGATTTCGACCAGGCGGTCGAGCGGTACCTCGCCTTGCTGCGCATTCCGTCCGTCTCGACCGACCCTGCCTACAAGCAGGAGACGCGGCGGGCCGGCCAGACGCTCTCCGACGAGCTGGCGACGCTCGGGTTCGAGACGTCGCTGCGCGATACGCCGGGCCATCCGGTGGTGGTCGCGCACCATCCGGGGCCGGGCGGCGCCAAATCGGACAATGGCGGTCCGCATCTGCTCTATTACGGCCACTACGACGTCCAGCCGCCCGATCCGCTGGATCTCTGGGACAGCCCGCCTTTCCAGCCGGTGATCGTCGAGGCCAATCGCGGCCCGCGCGTGGTGGCGCGCGGCGCGGTCGACGACAAGGGCCAGGTCCGCACCTTCATGGAGGCGTTCCGCGGCTGGCACGCGGTCCACGGCACGCTGCCGGTGAAGATCACCGTTCTTCTCGAAGGCGAGGAGGAGACCGGCAGCCCGTCGCTGCCGCCCTTCCTCGACAAGCATCGGGAGGAGCTGTCCGCGCCCGACGTGGCCATCGTCACCGACACGAATTCCTGGGACATCGACACGCCGGCCGTGACCTACATGCTGCGCGGCCTCGTCTATGTCGAGGTGACGCTGCACGGGCCGTCACGCGATCTCCATTCCGGCCTCTATGGCGGGGCCGTGGTCAATCCGATCAACGCGCTCACGCGCGTGCTCGCCCAGCTGCACGACCAGAACGGCAGGGTGCAGATCCCCGGCTTCTATGACGACGTCGCCGAGCCCGCGCCGGAGGAGGCGCAGGCCTGGCGGCGGCTCGGCTTCGACGAGAAGGCGTTCCTCGGCGAGATCGGGCTCGCCTGCTCGACCGGCGAAGGCGGGCGCAGCCTGCTGGAGCGGATCTGGGCACGCCCGACCTGCGATCTCAACGGCATCTGGGGCGGCTATACCGGCGTCGGGGCCAAGACGGTGATCGCGGCCAAGGCCTCGGCGAAGCTGAGCTGCCGCCTCGTCGCGCACCAGGATCCGGCACGGATCATCGAGGGCATCAAGCGCTTCCTCGATTGCCGCACGCCGCCGGGCTGCCGCTGGGAGATCCAGGCGAAGGACGGCTCGCCGGGCATTCGCGTCGCCACCGACAGCCGCTTCATGGAGGCCGTCCGTGCCGGGCTCAAGGACATCTACCACCGCGACGCGGTGCTGATCGGGATGGGCGGCTCGATTCCGGTGGTCGGCTGGATGCAGCACCAGCTCGGCCTGGATTCGATCCTCGTCGGCTTCGGCCTCGATGACGATCGGATCCATAGCCCGAACGAGAAGTTCGAGCTGAGATGCCTACGGAACGGCATCATGAGCCACGCCGCGATCCTCGGCCATATGGCGGCGTTGCGGGCGGCTTGAGAGGGCTCCGTTCATCGTGATAACGGTCCATAACTCGGGCAATGGCGGAATGCGCTCCGCTTTTCCGCCCTACGGCACCGAATCGTAGGGCGGAAAAGCGAAGCGCATTCCGCCTTTTTCTAGAAGCTCAGCCGGAGGCCGATTTGGGGTTCGGTCTCCACGTCGCGGGCGGAGAGCCCGGCGAATTCGCGCTGGGTGCGCCAGGAATCGACAACCACGACCTCTGCGGTCAGGCGCAGCCAGTCGGCGGGCAGGTAGTTCAGCGAGGCCGTGAAGGCCGTGCCGTGCTCCGAGAAGAATCCACCGGTGCCGAACTGCTCGACCCGGACCGCCGCCCGCCACGGATCCTCCGTCCAACCGACGAGCGCATAGACCGCGTGGAAATCGGTCACGAACGGCCCTGTCTCGTCGGGATTGACGGCCGTGCTGCCGATCATCCCCTGGGCAAGGAGGCGGAACGGACCGAAGCTGCGGCTGAACCCGAGCGTCCAGAATTCGGTCCGCCAGCCGTAGACGTCGTTCCGCTCGGCGGCGGCATCGGTCTCGTTGTCGTAGCGCCACAACTCGATCTTCCCGAACCCGGGGTGGTCCCAGGAAGCCCCGGCGTACCAGCCCGGCGCGTTGTCGATCTCGTCGAACTCGGGCGTGTAGAAAGGCGCGCGCTCACCCTCGAACGTCGCGACGATGTCGGGCAGGCGGAGATGGTCGAAGAGGCCGAGCGCCCGGTTGCCGATGTCGAAGCCGCGATCGGCGAGGACCACGCCGGCCGGATCGTTCCAGCCATAGACGGCGCCCGTGAAAGTGACCGTGTCGCCGTCGCCGCGCCACGACACCGAGGCTTCGCCGCCGATCGTCCTTAGCTCCTCGCCGATCCAGCTGTCGAGCGCGGAATAGGTGAGCGTCCAGGGGCTGCTCCAGCCGATATCCTGGTTCTCCAGGCTGAAGGGCGGGAAGAACGCGCCGGCGCGCACGGTCCAGCGCCAGGCGCCGCTCGGCGGCGGCTGCCAGCGAATCTGCGCGTCGAGCAGATCGGTCGCCGATTTCTGCTTGGGGTCGTAGCGGATATCGGCCATGGCGTGGAGGTCGAAGGGCAGGCTCGCCGTCGGTTCCAGCAGCAGCGCCGAGACCTGCGGGTCGATCCGCGACTCCGTGCCGGTACCGCCCCAGCGCAGCTTGCCGAGCCCGCCGTCCATCCAGCTTCCGGTCGAGGGCGTCACGACCATCTCGGCTTCGGCATAGCCGTGGAGATCCAGCTCCTGGCCGCGCGCGGCAGAGCAGAGGGTCAGGGTTGCCGCAAGGACGGCGACCGGACGCGTCGCGGGCGAAATCGAACGCCTCCCCTCAGGCGGCCCCCTCCGGGACGGATCATACCACGGGATCGGTTTCGTGCAGCCATGGCATGCGTATGCGTTGTTTCAACCCGGCGTTCCCGGCTCCGCCGGCGACCCGACCGCCGACGCCGCCTAAGTCACGGGCCGGCTGGGAATATTTCGGACCCCGGCGGCGTCTTACCTCGCGGGTGAAGCCGTAATCGACGCCGTATTGATCGGCGGCTAGTATCGCAGCTTCGCACAGGCTGAGCAGGACCGGCGGAGAACGCCGGCGCGAGGGACAATCGGTGGTGGTTCACCCGAGCGGACCCGGTCGCCGTCGCCGCCCCGTGATGTGGCGGGCGCCTGCTGCGCTGCTGGCACTGGCGGTTGCCAATGCGGCCGCTGGCGCCGTCGCACTGCATCAGATCGTCCAGAAGGGCCGCGCCTTCAGCGAGAGGTCGATCGAGATCGCCGTCGGCGACACGATCAGCTTCACCAATGACGACGAGTTCCTGCATCAGATCTACGTTCGGTCCGAGCAGTTCCAGTTCGAATCGGCCGAGCAGCCGCCGGGCGAGACCGTCAACGTCCGCTTCCCGGTCCAGGGCTCCTTCTCGGTGGAATGCGAGATCCATCCCAAGATGCATCTTGCGGTGACGGTGAAATGAAGCCCGCCGCGCTGTCGAGAACCGGCGTCTCGATGCGGCATTCGATCGGCACGCGGCTCTTCGCCGGCTTCCTCGCCATGAGCGTCATCACGGCGGCGCTGGGGCTTTACGGGCTCCACAGTCTCTACGGTATCGGCGCCATCGTTGCCGACACCTATGACCGGCCGCTGATGGCGATCAATTACGCCCGCTCGGCCAGCTTCTCCTTCGCCCAGATGGACAAGGAGACACTTCGCCGTCGCATCGCCGCGCCGGAGGACCGGGCTGCCATAGACGCCAAGCTCGAAGAGCTGACCCGCACCTTCTTCGAGGATCTGGACGTGACCGAGCAGCGCTCGCTGTCCGAGCAGGAGCGTGCCACGGTCCGCGAGATCAAGGGGCTGGTCCGACGCTGGGCCGATACCAGCCGCGCCGGTGACCCCGACGGCATCAAGGCGCTCGACGGGCTGGCCGAGGAGATCGCCCAGCGCTTCGACACGCTGACCGAGCTGACCGCCGACGACAGCTTCCTCGAACGGCGGCAATCGGTGATCGCTGTTCAACGCTTCCAGACCGTGAACATGGTGGCCATCGGCTTCGCCTTCCTGCTCTCGGCGGCGATCACCTATCTGCTGACGCGGCGGATCTTCCGGCCGCTCTCGGAGGCGGCGGCGATCGCCGACCGGGTCGGCCGCGGCGACCTGCAGACGCCGGTGCCGCCCGGCGGTCCGGATGAGACCGGCGTGCTCCTGAACTCGCTCGGCGTGATGCGCGACCGGATCCGCGAGATGATGGAGGCCGAGCAGGCGCAGCGCCGTTCCGCCCAGGCGCGCCTGACCGACGCCGTCGAGAGCTCGGAGGAAGGCATGGTGCTGGTCGATGCCGAGGGGCGCATCGTGCTGGCCAACCGGCGCTTCGCGACGCTCTGCCGGACCATCGGCCTCTTCGCAACACCCTCGGGCGAGCCGCCGGAGGTCGGCATGCCTCTTGAGCCGGCCGATTCCGAAGGCGCACGCCTGCTTGCGGCCGGCGGCGAGATCGCGTTGCCGGACGGGCGGTGGATCCGGATCGCCCGGAGCCCGACCCGCGATGGCGGCTATTTCCTCTTCCTCGGCGACGTCACCGACATCAAGGAGCGCGAGGAGCGCTTCAAGGCCGCGAAGCTTGCGGCGGAGGCGGCCAGCGTGGCGAAGAGCCAATTCCTCGCCACGATGAGCCACGAGCTGCGGACGCCACTGAACGCCATCATCGGTTTCTCCGACATGTTCGTCGGCGAGTATTTCGGTCCGCTGGGCGAGCCCACCTACAAGCAGTACGCGCAGGAGATCAACACCAGCGGCTGGCACCTCCTCGGCATCATCCAGAACGTACTCGACCTGTCGCAGAGCCAGTCGGGCAATCTCGATTTGCGGGCGGAGCCCTACGATCTCAGGGTGACGATCGAGGAATGCCGCCGCCCGCTGGCCAAGGCCTGCGCCGAGGCCGGGCTCGCACTCGAGGTCGACGTCTCGGCCGAACCGCTGATCGTGCGCGGCGATGCCGAGAAGCTGCGCCGGGTGATCGACAACCTGACTTCGAACGCCGTCAAGTTCACGCGAAAGGGCGGGCGGGTGACGATCAAGGCGGACGGCGACCGGCAGCACGTGCGGCTGACCGTCGCCGATACGGGCATCGGCATCCCGCCGGCCGACATCCCGCTGGCCTTGTCGGCCTTCGGCCAGGTCGATGCGAAGCTGAACCGGCGCTACGAGGGGACGGGGCTCGGCCTGCCGGTGGCCAAGGCCTTCGTCGAGCTGCATGGCGGCGAGATCACGCTGGCCAGCGAGCCCGAACGCGGCACCACCGTGACGGTCACGCTGGCGCGGCTGCTGGTCGTAGTGGCCGCCGCCTGATAATGCGAAGGAAAGCTTTGTAGTTTTCCTTCTTATCTGCTACGGTCCGGTCATGAACGATCGGCCGGACGAACTCGATGCAGCGCATTTGCTGGCGCGCGAGCTGCGCGTCCTGGTCGGCCGGCTCAAGCGCCGGCTGCGCGAGCAGGCGAACGAAGGGGCGCTGACCCCCTCGCAGGCTTCGGTGCTGGGGCTGCTCTACCGCGACGGACCGGCGACGGTGACGACGCTCGCTCGTGCCGAGGGCGTCCGCCCGCAATCCCTGGGCGCCACCGTCGCCTCGCTCCAAGCGATCGGGCTGGTCGTCGGCGCGCCCGATCCCAAGGACGGGCGGCAGACCATCCTCGACCTCACGCCGGCCTGCCGTGACCTGATCGAGACCAGCCGGGCGGCGCGCGAGGACTGGCTCTTCCGCACGATCCAGGCCCGTCTCTCCGACACCGAGCAGGCCCGGCTCGCCGCCGCCCTGCCTCTCCTCCAGCGGCTTGCCGAGCCATGATGAGCAAAGGACTCCGATCGTGCCCGTAACCACCCTCGACCCGAAAACCGCGCTCGTCGTTGTCGACCTGCAGCGCGGCCTTATGGGATTCCCGACCGTGCATCCGATAGGAGAGGTGGTGAACCGCGCTGCCGTGCTGGCCGAGTCGTTCCGCCGGCACGACCTGCCGGTCGTGCTGGTCAATGTCACGGGCGGCGCGCCGGGCCGGACCGAGCAGGCCCCTGCCGGCGGCGAGCGGCCGGCCGGCTGGGCCGATATCGTTCCCGAGCTTGCGGGGCATCCGGGAGACCATCTGGTGACGAAGCGGACTTGGGGCGCCTTCATCGGCACAGATCTCGAGGCGCAGCTGCGAGGGCTGGGCGTCACCCAGATCGTCCTTGCCGGCGTGGCCACGAGCATCGGCGTCGAGTCAACGGCGCGCCATGCTTTCGAGCTCGGCTTCAACGTCACGCTCGCGGTCGACGCGATGACCGACCTAAACGCCGAGGCGCATGCCAACAGCATCGCGCGGATCTTCCCGCGGCTGGGCGAGACCGGCAGCACAGCCGAAATCCTCGCGCTGCTCGACGCGCGAGGCGCCTGACTCTCATCGGACATCGGCTCGTGAAAGGCTCATTTCGCTCGCTGGCCAATCCCAACTACCGGCTCTGGGCCGCCGGCGCGCTCGTCTCCAATGTCGGCACATGGATGCAGCGCACGGCCCAGGATTGGCTGGTGCTGACCGGGCTGACGCACAACAATGCCACTGCGGTCGGCATCGTCATGTCGCTGCAATTCGGGCCGCTGCTGCTGCTCCTGCCGTGGACCGGCTTCGTCGCCGACCATTTCGACCGGAGGCGCGTGCTCATCGCCACCCAGGCGACGATGGGCGCGCTCGCGCTCGGGCTTGGCCTCCTGACGATCTCCGGCACGGTGCAGCTGTGGCAGGTCTATATTTTCGCGTTCCTGCACGGCTGCACCGCGGCCTTCGACGTTCCGGCGCGCCAGACCTTCGTGTCGGAGCTGGTCGGAGATGCCGACCTGCCGAATGCGGTGGCGCTCAACTCCACCTCGTTCAACGCCGCGCGGCTCGTCGGGCCGGCGGCCGCGGGCATGCTGATCGCCGAGGTCGGCTCCGGCTGGGTCTTCCTGATCAATGCGGCCTCGTTCGCCGCGGTGCTCTGCTCGCTGACGCTGCTGCGCCGCGACCAACTTTATCCGACTATCAGGGCGCCACGGGTCCGGGGCAGTCTGGTCGAGGGATTCCGCTATGTCGGCCGGCGGCCGGACCTGCTGACCGTGCTGTTCATGCTGTTCCTGATCGGCACGTTCGGCATCAACTTCCCGATCTTCATCTCGACCATGGCGGCCACGTCCTTCCACGCCGGCGCGCGGGAATACGGGCTCCTCAGCTCGATGATGGCGATCGGGTCGGTCGCGGGGGCATTCCTGGCCGCCGGACGGACCCGCACCGGTATCGCCGTGCTGACGGGCGCCGCCGCCGTGTTCGGCTTCGGCTTCGTCGTCGCCGCGGTCATGCCCAGCTACTGGCTGTTCGGCGTGACCCTGGTGGTCATCGGCGTGGCGACGCAGACCTTCACGACCACGGCCAACAGCACGGTGCAGCTCGCGACCGAGCCGGTCATGCGCGGCCGGGTGATGGCGCTGTTCTTCGGGATCGCGTTCGGCGGCACGCCGCTCGGCGCGCCGGTCGTCGGCTGGGTCGCCGACCGTTTCGGCCCGCGCTGGGCGCTCGCTGTCGGTGCCGCGTCGGGGCTGGGCGCCGTGCTGGCGGCCTTGGTCTACTTTGCGAGGCGGCGTGCCGAGTCCGAATCCGATCGGCTGGCGCCGGCGGTGCTCAGAACAGCACCGCCACGCTGACGAGATTGGGGGCGCACGGCGTCGAGACGCGGACCGAATCCGGCGGCGGGCGCCAGCTGGCGCAGCCGGTGAGGGCGGTCAGCAGCGCGGCTATCAGCAAGGCTCTCTTCATGGCGGGGAACCCTACCACGAACCGGGCCGCGCCGCCCTCAGTGAATCGCTGCCCGCCGCCCTTCGCGTGCCACCGCGAGATGGTCGCGGACCAGCAGCTCGGCGATCTGGACCGCGTTGAGCGCGGCGCCCTTGCGCAGATTGTCGGCCACTACCCAGAGATTCAGCCCGTGCTCGACGGTCGGATCCTTGCGGATGCGGCTGACATAGACGGGATCCTCGCCGGCGGCCTCCTTCGGCGTGACGTAGCCCTCGTCGGCGCGGTGATCGACCACCGATACGCCCGGCGCCCGCTTTAGCGCGGCCCGGGCCTGGTCCACCGAGATCGGCGAGGCGAACTCCACGTTCACCGCCTCGGCATGGCCGATGAAGACCGGCACGCGGACGCAGGTGGCGCTGACCGCGATGTCGGGGTCGAGGATCTTCCGCGTCTCGACCGCCATCTTCCATTCTTCCTTGGTCGAGCCGTCCTCGAGGAACTTGTCGATATGGGGGATGACGTTGAAGGCGATCGGCTTGGTGAACTGCTCCGCCCGGATCGGGTCGTTCACGTAGACCGCGCGGGTCTGGTTGAACAACTCGTCCATCGCGTCCTTGCCGGCGCCCGACACCGACTGGTAGGTCGCGACCACGACTCGCCGGATGCGGGCGATGTCGTGAAGCGGCTTCAGCGCCACCACCATCTGGATGGTCGAGCAATTGGGATTGGCAACAATCCCCTTGGGGATCGACTTGAGAGCGTCGGGGTTCACTTCCGGCACCACCAGGGGCACCTGCGGGTCCATGCGCCAGGCGCTGGAATTGTCGATGACAATCGCGCCCGCCTTGGCCGCCATGGGACTCGTTTCCCGGCTGACTCCGGCCGGCG
>DATGFU010000667.1:0-4038 GCA_035308865.1 Allostellaceae bacterium
TGCCAACGTTCACGCGAGCCTCCTTGGACAACCGCCAAAGAGTGCCCCACGTTCAAATCGTGGACACGCATTCTTGCCAAAAAGCCATTCAACCCCAACACGTTGGGCGCCAAAAGCCGTTAGTTAACCGGACAGCAGTGATGAGATGTCTAGATTAAGGTCAATGTACACCCTTTCACGACGCGAGAATTTGGGGAGAAGCGGGATACGTTCGGACTCCGCAAAGCTCACGCCTTCATGCGCAGGAACTGGTGTTTGCCACATGTGCCGCAGAACAATCTGCGTTCCTTCACGCCATCAACCGAGGCGCTATCCTGCACGTTCAACCACGACTTACCGCACTCGGGACAAAGCACTTTCGCGGTAATTTCGGTCGCAAAAACCCTTGCCGCTTCAATCCATCGTGCGGTTACCTCGGATGGCATGGCGAGAGCATGACACCGGCTCATGGCTGCCGCCAGGCATCCCGGTTAGACGGCTGCGACATCGAATTTCAGAATTACCCAATACCCGCAAGGCCGGGACTCGACACAGAACAAATCAAGAACTATCCTTCTGCCATGCGACGGATCCTCTCGTTGTGGCTGGAGCGCTGGCCGACCGATCTGATCCATCGGCGGCGCCGGGTCGAGCGGCCGCTGGTGACGGTGGCGACGGTCGGCGGGCGGCGGCTGGTGCTGGCGGTCGACCGGGCGGCTTCGCTGGAAGGCCTGGCGCCGGGCATGACGCTGGCCGACGTGCAGGCGCGGCTGCCCGATGTCGCGGCGGTCGAGGCCGATCCCGCGGGCGATGCCGCGGCGCTGGCGCGGCTGGTGGATTGGTGCCTGGGCTTCTCGCCCTGGACGGCGGCGGACGGGGCCGACGGGGTGTGGCTCGATGTGACCGGGCTGGTGCCGCTCTTCGCCAGCGAGGCGGCGCTGGCCGAGGAGCTGGTGCGGCGCCTGGCGGCGCAGGGCTTCGCCGCGCGTGCCGCGGTGGCCGACACGCCGGGGGCGGCCTGGGCGGTGGCGCGGTTTGCGGCGGCGGCTGACCGAGCAATCATCGTGCCGCCGGGCGGGGTGCGGGCGGCGCTGGCCAGGCTGCCGATGGCGGCGCTGCGCCTGACGCCGGAGGTGGTGCGGGATCTGTGGCGGGTGGGGCTCCGCCGCATCGACACGCTCTACAAGCTGCCGCGGGCGCCGCTGGCGCCGCGCTTCGGCATGAGCGTGGCGCGCCGGCTCGACCAGGCGCTGGGCCTTATCGAGGAGCCGATCTCGCCGCACCGCCCGGTGGTGCCGCTGCTCGAGCGGCTGGGCGTGGCCGAGCCGGTCATGTCGGCCGAGGCGCTGCGCCGCGGCATGGCCGAGCTCACGGAGCGGCTGTGCCGGCGGCTGGCGGCCGAGGGGGTGGGCGTGCGGCGGCTGGAATTCGCCGCCTGCCGGGTCGATTCGAGGGTGCAGCGCGTTGCCATCGGCACCTCGCGGCCGAGCCGCGATCCCGCCCATCTCCTGCGATTGCTGGCACCGAAGATCGAGGAGATCGATCCCGGGCTCGGCATCGAGATGATGGTGCTGCGGGCGCTGGAGGTGGCGGCGCAGGAGGCGGAGCCGCTGGCGCTGGGCGCCGTGTCCGACGGCACCGCCACGCTGGTCGACCGGCTGGCGAACCGGCTGGGCGCGGCGAACGTGCTGCATGTGGCGCCAGCCGATTCCCATGTGCCGGAGCGGACAGGCTGGCGGTCGGCGTTGCGTGGGCCGGCGATGCCTTGCGGCGATGCCGGCGGGGCGGGGCGGCCGATCCGGCTGCTGGCCCGGCCCGATCCGGTCGAGGCCGTGGCGCCGATCCCCGACGACCCGCCGGTGCTGTTCCGCTGGCGCCGCGGCGTCCACCAGGTGCGCCATGCCGAAGGGCCGGAACGCATCGCCGCCGAATGGTGGCGGCCGAAGGGCGAGGGCGGGGACGACGAGACCCGCGACTACTACCGCGTCGAGGACGAGGCGGGGCGCCGTTTCTGGCTCTACCGCGCCGGCGCCGACCAGCCCGCCCGCTGGTTCCTGCACGGGTTCTTCGCGTGAGGTGTGGCGGATTGCGCTCCGCTTATCCGCCCTACGGCGCCGTGTAGGGCGGATAAGCGGAGCGCAATCCGCCATGATACGCCCGAAACCACTCCACGAAGCGGGGCAGGCCTTCGGCGAGCGTGGTGGTGGGCTCGTAGCCGAGGTCGCGGCGGGATTCGGTGATGTCGGCGCAGGTCTCGGGCACGTCGCCGGGCTGCATCGGCAGGAGGCGCTTCTCGGCCGTGCGGCCGATCGCCTGCTCCAAAAGCGCGACGAAATCCGCGAGCCGCTCCGGCCGGTGGTTGCCGAGATTGTAGAGACGGTGCTCGCCCGACGGCGGCGGGCGATCGATCGCGGCCAGCGTGCCGGCGACGATGTCGTCGATATAGGTGAAGTCGCGGGCCATCTCGCCGCGGTTGAAGAGGTCGATCGGGCGGCCGGCGAGGATCGCCTCGGTGAAGAGCCATGGCGCCATGTCGGGCCGGCCCCAGGGTCCGTAGACGGTGAAATAGCGCAATCCCGTCAGCGGCATGCCGTAGAGCCCGGCATAGGTCTGGGCGATCAGCTCGGCCGAGCGCTTGGTCGCGGCATAGAGCGAGACCGGGCGGTCCACCGGATCGGTCACGGCGAAGGGCTGCTTGCGGTTGCCGCCGTAGACCGCGGAGGAGCTGGCATAGACGAGGTGGCGGAGGGTCTTCAGGCACCGCGCCGCCTCCAACAGCACGACTTGGCCCATCACGTTCGCCTGGACATAGGCGTAGGGGTTCTCGAGCGAATAGCGGACGCCGGCCTGGGCGGCGAGGTGGACGATGCGGTCGATGCCGGGATGGGCGTCCAGCAGCGCCTCGACCGCGTGACGGTCGGCGATGTCGGCTTCGCGGAAGGCGAAGCCGGGCGCGGATTGCAGCTCGGCCAGCCGGGCACGCTTGAGGGCGACGCTGTAATAGGGGTTGAGGTTGTCGACGCCGATCACCGTCTCGCCGCGCCGCAGCAGCGCCAAGGCGGTGTGAAAGCCGATGAATCCGGCGGCGCCGGTGACCAGAATCGCCATGCCCGCTTCATTTCACGAAACCGCCGCGAGGCCAACCGGGTTTCGGCGCGACCCCTCCCCCCACCCCCCTCCCGCAAGGGGAGGGGGAGAGATCGGGAGGAGGACAGGAGGAGGGGCAGCCTACCGGCTCCGCGCGAGTTTCGGGATGATGGCGAGCGGGAGCGTCAGGGTGAGGGGCACGGGCTCGCCCTTGGGGTCGAGCAGCTCCTGCGGCAAAGGCGGGAACTTGTCGATCTCGTTCAGCGCGCCGGAGAGCAGCCGGTCGGCCCGGTCGTCGCCGGAGGACGACACGAGCGCGAACCAGACGATCGAGCCGTTGGGGCGGATGCGGACGTTGAATGTCGCAGAGCCCTTGCGGCCTTCGAACGGCCCGGGCGGCAAGGCGGACAGCTGGATGTTGGTCAGGTCGCGGATATAGGCGAGGTATTCGTCCTGCGTGGCGTCCGGGCCGGGGTACTTGGCCTTGTGACCTTCGCCGTGGCTGGGCTCGTTGGGTCGCTCCGTGGGACGGCGCGCGCCGCCGGGCGGGACGGGCATCAGCTGCACCGGGGACGGCTTGCGCTCGGGCCGGATCGCGATCTCGGAATCGGGCGCGTTGGGCACCGGCGGCGGGGCCACCGCGCCGGCCGCGGCGAGCTGCTGCGGCGCCTGGTTCTGCTCCTTCGGCGCGTCGGAGCGCTGCTGATCCTCCGGCGGCTTCGGGCGGACGGGCTCGTCCTGCTTCTGGTTGGCGGCGGTCTCGGAGGGCGGCGGCGGCGCCTCGCCCGGCTTGGGCTCGGCCTGCCCGGCGGCCGGCGCGTGGGTGGCGGTCGGCTTGTCGCCGGTCGCATCGGGATCGCCCAGTTCGTCGGAGGCGAGGCGACCGCGCGGCGGCGGCTTCTGCTTCTCCGGCTGCTTCTGCTCCTGCTGCTGTTGCTGCTGCTTCGGCGGCGGCGGGGGCGGCGGCGGCGG
>DATGFU010000668.1:0-3770 GCA_035308865.1 Allostellaceae bacterium
GTCCGATGAGAAAGGCCATGCCGCTCGAGGTCGGCACGATCCATTTCGTCGGAATCGGCGGGATCGGCATGTCCGGCATCGCCGAGATCCTGCGCAATCTCGGCTATTCGGTGCAGGGCAGCGACGCGGTCGAGAACGCCAACACCCAGCGCCTGGCGGCGCTCGGCGTGAAGGTCACGATCGGCCAGCGGGCCGAGAACATCGACGGCGCCCAGGTGGTCGTCATCTCCTCGGCGATCCGGGCGGAGAACCCCGAGCTGGCGGCGGCGCGGGCCCGCATGCTGCCGGTGGTGCGCCGCGCCGAGATGCTGGGCGAGCTGATGCGACTCAAATGGTCGGTCGCGGTCGCCGGCACGCACGGCAAGACGACCACGACCTCGATGGTGGCCGCCCTACTCGACGCGGCCGGGCTCGACCCCACCGTCATCAACGGCGGCATCATCAACGCCTACGGCACCAATGCGCGGCTTGGCGCCGGCGACTGGATGGTGGTGGAGGCGGACGAAAGCGACGGCACCTTCGTGCGCCTGCCGGCCACGATCGGCATCGTCACCAACATCGATCCCGAGCATCTCGATTTCTACAAGAGCTTCGACGCGGTGCAGGCCGCCTTCGACAGCTTCGTCACCAACATCCCGTTCTACGGCTTCGCGGCGCTTTGCCTCGACCACCCGGCGGTGCAGGGGATGATCCCGCGCGTCTCGGACCGGCGGATCGTGACGTACGGATTCTCGCCGCAGGCCGATGTGCGCGCCGTGAACGTCGTCGCCAACGCGATGGGCGCCACGTTCGACGTCGTGCTCACCGACCGGCGCAGCGGCGCCCAGCGCACGGTCGAGGGCTTCCGCCTGCCGATGTTCGGCCTGCACAACGTGCAGAATGCGCTGGCGGCGCTGGCGGTCGCGACCGAGATGGGGCTCGACGAGCAGGTGCTGCGCACCGGGCTCGCCGGCTTCGCCGGGGTCAAGCGGCGCTTCACCCGCACCGGCATCTCGCGCGGCATCACGGTCATCGACGATTACGGACACCATCCGGTCGAGATCGCCGCCGTCTTGAGCGCCGCCCGCCAGGCGACCCAGGGCAGCGTCATCGCGGTCGTGCAGCCGCACCGCTACACGCGGCTGGCCGCGCTCTTCGACGATTTCTGCCGCTGCTTCAACGATGCCGACACGGTGCTGGTGGCCGATGTCTATCCCGCCGGCGAGGCGCCGATCGCCGGCATCGACCGCGACGCGCTGGTCGAGGGCCTGTCGGCCCGCGGGCACCGCCACGCGCTCGCGCTCGGCAGCCCGGCCGATCTCGCGCCGATGGTCGCCGATCTGGCGCGGCCGGGCGACTTCGTCGTGTGCCTCGGCGCGGGCTCGATCACCCATTGGGCGAACGCGCTCCCGCGGGAGCTCGACCGGCTCGGCCAGGCGGCGGGGCTGGCATCATGATGACGGCCGAGCAGCACCCCCGGCTGATCGACCGGCTGCCCCGCGTCCGCGGCCGGCTGACCGAGCATGCGAAGCTGGCGCCGCTCACCTGGTTCCGCGTCGGCGGCCCGGCGGAGGTTCTCTTCCGCCCGGCCGATCCGGAGGATCTCGCAGAATTCCTCGCCGCGAAGCCCGAGGACGTGCCCGTCACGGTGATCGGCGCCACCTCCAACCTGCTGATCCGCGACGGCGGGATCGACGGCGTCGTGGTTCGTCTCGGCAAGGGTTTCGCCGAGATTGCCATCGAAGGCGAAGCGGTGACGGCAGGTGCCGCGGCGCTCGACGTCAACGTCGCGCTGACGGCGGCGCAGGCAGGGCTCGGCGGGCTCGAATTCCTGTCCGGCATCCCCGGCGCGATCGGCGGCGCGCTGCGGATGAATGCCGGGGCCTACGGCTCCGAGATCTCCGATGTGCTGCTTGGGGCCGCGGCGATCGACCGGCGCGGGCGGCGCCTCGACCTCGCCCCGCGCGAGCTCGGACTCTCCTATCGCCACTCCGCCGCGCCGGCCGACTGGATCTATCTCGGGGCGAGGCTCCGCGCGCGCGCAGAGCCGGCCGAGCGCGTCGCCGCGCGGATCGCGGAGATCCAGGCGACGCGAGAGGCGACACAGCCGATCCGGGCGCGCACCGGCGGCTCGACCTTCGCCAATCCGCCGGGCGAGAAGGCGTGGGCGCTGGTCGACCGCGCCGGCTGCCGCGGCCTCGTGCGTGGCGGCGCCCAGGTGTCGGAACTGCACACCAATTTCCTGATCAACACCGGCCATGCCACGGCCGCCGATCTCGAAGGCCTGGGCGAGGAGGTGCGCCGCCGCGTCTTCGAGACCAGCGGCATCACGCTCTGCTGGGAGATCCGCCGCATCGGCCGCCCCTTGCCGCGCCTCGACGAGGTGGTGCCGTGAAGCGGGTCGCCGTGATGATGGGCGGCTGGTCCGCCTAGCGCGAGGTGTCGCTGACCAGCGGGCGCGGCGTCGCGGCGGCCTTGCGCGACGCCGGCTACCAGGTCCGCGAGATAGACGTCGCCCAGGATCCGGGCGGCATCCTGGCGACGCTCTCGCCGGTACCGGATGTCGTCTTCAACGCGCTGCACGGCCGCGGCGGCGAGGACGGGCATATTCAGGCGCTCTTGGACCTGGCCGGCATCCCCTACACCCATTCCGGAATGCTGGCCTCGGCGATCGCCATGGACAAGCCGATGGCCAAGGCGGTGTTCCGCGCCGCCGGGCTGCCCGTGATCGAAGGCCGCGTCGCGGCGCGCAAGGAGATCTTCACAGGCGACGTCATGCCGGCGCCTTACGTCGTGAAGCCGACCAACGAAGGCTCCTCGGTCGGCATCATCATCGTGCGGCGCGGCGAGAACCGGGTGATCGCGGCGGATGATCTCCGCGACGAGATGCTGGTCGAGCGCTTCGTGCCCGGCCGCGAGCTGACGGTCGCGGTGATGGGCGACCGCGCGCTGCCGGTCATCGAGATCGTCTCGCGCGGCACCTGGTACGATTACGATTCGAAATACGCGCCGGGCGGCTCGACGCATCACTGCCCGGCGCCGATCCATCGCGACACCGCCGCCGAGGCGCAGCGGATCGCAATCGCGGCGCACAAGGCGCTGGGCTGCCGCGGCATCACCCGCGCCGATCTGCGCTACGACGACACGGGTGGCGAGCCGGGCCGCCTCTATCTCATGGAGGTCAATACCCAGCCGGGGATGACCCCGACCTCGCTGGTGCCGGACGCCGCAGCGGTCGAGGGCATCTCCTACGGCGACCTGGTCGTCTGGATGGTGGAGCACGCGCAATGCGACGCGTGAAGCCCGCCCGCAGCCTCGCCGGCGCCCGGCTCCTGCTGTTCCGCCGGCGGATCCAGAAATACCTGCCGCGGCGGCCGGGCCGCTTCTTCGGCCGGCTGGGCCTGCTGCTCCTGGTCGCGGTGGGCGGAATCGCGGGGATCGATTTCCTCGATCGCGGCACGCGGCTGCAAAGCGGGTTCCTTGCGACGACGGCGGCGTTCGGGTTCGCCGTCCAGGACGTCGAGGTCGAAGGCCGCAGCACCACGCCGGCCGAGGACGTGCTGAAGGCAGTCGACGTGACGCGCGGCATGCCGATCCTCGCGGTCTCGCCGGAGCGGGCGCGGCAGCGGCTGGAGACGCTGCCCTGGGTGCGGTCGGCGACGGTCGAACGCCGCCTGCCCGACACGATCCTGGTGCGCCTGTCCGAGCGCCGGCCGCTCGCGCTGTGGCAGCGCGGCGGACATATGGCGCTGGTCGATGCCGACGGCGTGGTCGTCACGGCCGAGCATCTC
>DATGFU010000669.1:0-25653 GCA_035308865.1 Allostellaceae bacterium
CCTTCGCGACCCAGCCGATCATCGGCACGGTCAGCATCGGCGCGGCGCCGCCGGCGCGGCTGTCGGATATGAAGGTGTCGCCCGACTCGCCCGGGGTCGCGCTCGAATCGGGGTAGCTCTCGAAATACCAGTCGGCGTCGAGATTCTGGGCGTTCTGCTGCCAGTTGTAGGTCGAGGTGTTGTTGCCGCCGCTGCGGTTGAGCGGGGCGTTCAGCGCCTGCAGATCGGCCGTCGCGGCGAAGGCGACGCCGTAGATGCGCGGATCGATGGTGTGGCGGCCCGCGGCGGCGTCGACGGCGACCGTCACGGCCGCGTTCTGCGCCAAGGCGGTAGTGGCGAGGCCCGTCGCGGCAAGCATTCCGGCGAGGCGAAGGGATCGATCGGACATGCGGCGCGCCTCCTTCCCAAGGTGGGCATTCGGCAGCTTGTGATACCGCGCAATTCTGCGCCCGTTGGCTCGGGTCAGCTACCCATATCGGATCGAATTTGGCTCAATGCCTCGGCAATTCGCGACCGCACAGTTTGCGGCCACAGACGTGCCGAACGCCGTGACACTGGACCGGTAGAGCGGAGCGCTCGCCGGTGCTACATGATTGAGTCATGCAGGAACGCCTCACGGATCTCAATCACGAGATCGCCCGACTTTGCCGCCGCTTCCATGTCCGACAACTTGACGTGTTCGGCTCGGCCGCGCGTGAGGATTTCGATCCGATGCGGAGCGACGTGGATTTCGTCGTCCATTTCGAACCGGATCACCCGCTTGGCGGGCTCGAAGCCTATTTCGGCCTGAAGGAGGCGCTCGAGGCGTTGCTCGACCGCAAGGTCGATCTTGTCAGCCACGCCGCAATCCGAAACCCATACCTCAAGCGCAGCATCGAAGCGGGTCGCGAGACCATCTATGCAGCGTGATCCGAAGTCCTATCTGTGGGATGCCCGCGAAGCTGCCGACGCCATTGCCGAATTCACGCGCGCTCACGACCTTGCAGCCTTCCGAAGAGACAAGCTCGTTCGAGCGGCCGTCGAGCGGCAGTTCGAAATTATCGGCGAGGCCCTCGGGCAGCTTGCGAAAATCGCACCCGAGATCGCCGCGAAGATACCCGATGTCGGACGAATCGTCGCCTTCCGAAACATCCTCATCCACGGCTACGCGGCGATCGATCACGGCATCGTCTGGCGGGTAATTCAGGTCGAGCTGCCCGAGTTGCATCGCCGGCTTGTTGCGCTTCTCGGCCGGGATGGCGATCCGAACGACAACGAGCTTCTGTCCGACTGATTGTAGGAGGTCCCCATGGCGACCTGGAAAGCCCCGCTCCGCGAGTACCGCTTCATCCTGCACGAGCTGCTGGGCGTGGAGGACGTCTCTGCGCTGCCGGGCTACGAGGAGGCGACGCCGGAGATCTTCGATGCCGTGCTGGAGCAGGCCGGGACCTTCTGCGAGGAGGTGCTGCTGCCGCTGAACCGCTCCGGCGACGAGGAAGGCTGCCGCTTCGAGAACGGCCAGGTGCTGACGCCCAAGGGGTTCAAGGAGGCGTACGCGCAGTTCCGCGAGGCCGGCTGGATCGGCCTTGCGGCGTCGCCGGAGTGGGGCGGGCAGGGGCTGCCGAAGCTCTTGCATTTCCTGGTCGAGGAGATGATCTCGTCGACCAACCACGCCTTCGGCATGTATCCGGGCCTGGCCAACGGCGCCTACGAGGCGATCCGGACCCATGCCGGCGAGGCGCTGAAGCAGGAATTCCTGCCGAAGCTGGTCTCGGGCGAGTGGCTCGGCACGATGAACCTGACGGAGCCGCAATGCGGCACCGACCTGGGGCTGATCCGCACCAGGGCGGAGCCGCAGGCCGGCGGCAGCTACGCGATCACCGGCACCAAGATCTTCATCTCGGCCGGCGAGCACGATTTGACCGAGAACATCATCCACCTGGTGCTGGCGAAGCTGCCCGACGCGCCCCCCGGCATCCGTGGCATCAGCCTCTTCGTCGTCCCCAAGGTGCTGATCGACCCGGCGACCGGCGCCAAGACGCGGAACGGCGTCGCCTGCGGCTCGATCGAGCACAAGATGGGGATCCACGGCTCCGCCACCTGCGTGATGAATTTCGACGGCGCCAAGGGCTGGCTGGTCGGCGAGGCGCACAAGGGCATGCGGGCGATGTTCACCATGATGAACGCGGCCCGGCTCGGCGTCGGCATCCAGGGCCTCGGCCATGCCGAGACCGCCTACCAGTCGGCCCGGACCTATGCCGGCGAGCGGCTGCAGGGAAGGGCGCTCTCGGGCGCGAAGTATCCCGACCGGCCGGCCGACCCGCTGCTGGTCCATCCCGACGTGCGGCGGATGCTGCTGACCATCCGCGCCCAGGCCGAGGGCGGCCGCGCGCTCGCCTGCTGGATCGGCAAGGAGATCGACATCTCGCTGAAGCACCCCGATCCGGACCGGCGCGCGGCGGCCGATGACCTGGTCCAACTGATGACGCCGATCGTGAAATCCTACCTGACCGATACCGGGTTCGAATCGGCGGTGCTGGCCCAGCAGGTGCTGGGCGGGCACGGCTATATCCGCGAATGGGGCATCGAGCAGATCGTGCGCGACTGCCGCATCACCCAGATCTACGAAGGCACCAACGGCATCCAGGCGCTCGACCTGGTCGGCCGCAAGCTCGGCACCGGCATGGGACGGCTGCTGCGCCGCTTCTTCCATCCGGTCTCCGCGTACCTGACCGAGGCAGCGAAGCAGCCCGAGCTCGCCGAGTTCGCCCTGCCGGCGGCGAAGACGCTCGGCCGGCTGCAGCAGGTGACGGCGCTGCTCGCCCAGAAGGGCCTCGCCGATCCGGAGGAGGCGGGGGCCGCGGCGAGCGACTACCTGCGCCTCTTCGCCCATGCGGCGCTCGCCTATCTCTGGACCCGCATGGCCGCGCTGGCGCTGGCCGGACTCGACGGCGAGGACGGCGCCTTCTACCGCGCCAAGCTCGCGACCGCGCGGTTCTACATGACGCGGCTCCTGCCCCAGGCCACCGCCCATGCGCTTGCCATCCAGGCGGGAGCGAAACCGATCATGGAGATGGAGGAAGCGGCCTTCTGACTCGCACCCGTGGCAAAAATGTCTCAATCTTGCCACGGACGAGTCCGTCTCGCGAGACGTTCTCCCTCCGTAACAGGCGCTGCCCATCCCGATCGACGGGACCGTGGCACGGCGCGACGGAGAGGAAAATGTTCAAGTTCAAAGCCAGGAGTCTCGCGCTGGCACTTGCGTTGACCGCGAGCCCGCTGATCGCCGCGCCGACCCCGGCCAATGCCTTCATCGGCGTCGGCATCTCGATCGGCATCGCCCCGCCGGTGCTGCCGGTGGTCGTGCAGCCCCCGATCCCCGGCCCCGGCTACATCTGGACGCCAGGCTACTGGGCCTGGGGCCCCGACGGGTACTACTGGGTGCCCGGCGACTGGGTCGAACCGCCGACCATCGGCTTCCTGTGGACGCCGGCCTGGTGGGGCTGGGATGGCGGCCTATACGCCTTCCATGCCGGCTACTGGGGGCCCCATGTCGGGTTCTACGGCGGCATCAACTATGGCTTCGGCTATGGCGGCGTCGGCTACGAGGGCGGCTACTGGGATCACGGCCACCTCTTCTACAACAGCAGCGTCAACAATTTCGGCTCGACGCACATCACCAACGTCTACAACCGCACCGTGGTCAACAACACGACCGTGAACAACGTCAGCTACAATGGCGGCACCGGCGGCACGACCGCCCGGGCGACCGCGGCCGAGCAGGCGGCGGCGCATGAGCGTCATATCGCGGCCACATCGGCCCAGACCCGGCTGGCGTCGACGGCCGCCCACGACCCGGCGGCGCGTGCCGAGGCCATCAGGGCGCATGGCGCGACCGAGGCCGCGGAGCATGTGAGGGCGCAGGCAGCCGCGGCTCGTGGCGGCATCGGCGAGCATGCTGCGGCCGCGGCGGGCAACCGTGCGGCGGAGCATCCGGCGGAGAACGCCAATCGCCCGGCAGCCGCCGAGCATGCGGCGCCCAACCGCGCGACGCCGGCCGAGGAGCACCGGCCTGCCGCGGAGGCGCACTCGACGATGGCGGCGCATAATGGGCCGACGCATACGGCTCCGGCAACGCGGACGACCCCGGCCTCGGTGTCCCGCCCGGCCGCCGCGCATCCGACGCAGGTCAACCGTCCGGCAGAGCATCCGACGGTGAACCATCAGGCCGCGGCGCATCGGCAGCCCGCGACGCGCCCGGCGACGCACAATTACACGCAGCCGGTCTCGCACCCGGCGGCGCAGGCCCGGCCCGCCACGCGTCCCGCGACTCATCAGAACTTTTCGCAGCCGACACACTATCAGCCGCAGGCTCGCCCGGCGGCGCGTCCAGCAGCACCCCGCGCGAGCGCCCCGGCCGCCCGGCCGGCGGCCCGCCCGGCAGCCCGCCCGGCAGCACGTCCGGCGTCGAACGAGCATAGGCCCGGCTGACGTCGTCACTTTCAAAGCCCCTCCCCTGCTCGGCAGGGGAGGGTTTTATTATGCCTGCAGCGCCGCCTTGAGCGCCGCCGGCTCCGTGACCGGCAGGGAGCAGGTCTGGCCGCGGCAGACATAGGCCGTCGCCTTCCCGCCCTCCTGCGTCTTGCCGAAGGCAGGATGGAGCGCCGGCAGCGCCTCGCCCGGCCGGATTACCGAGAGGATCCGGTTCGGCAGCGATACGGCCTGAACCGCCGCCAATAGCGCCTGCGTTCCCGCCTCCGCGCGGTCGCCGACGACGACGACCTGCCGGGCATGGGCCCAGAGATCAATGCCGTTGAGATAGGCGGCGAGCGAGAAATAGTCTCGCTCGAGCTCGCCCGAGAAGGCCTGGATGAGCGCCTCGGCCAGCACGCGGTATCCGTCATCGCCGGTCAGCGCATGCAGCCGGACGAGCATCGCGAGCGCCGCGCCATTGCCCGAGGGCACGGCGGAATCCGCGGCCGACTTGGTCCGCCGGATCAGCGCCTCGGTGTCGTCCGCGGTGAGATAGAACC
Organism: Allostellaceae bacterium; assembly: GCA_035308865.1. Taxonomy (GTDB): domain Bacteria; phylum Pseudomonadota; class Alphaproteobacteria; order ATCC43930; family CGMCC-115725; genus DATGFU01. The sequence continues at coordinate 5,013 of DATGFU010000669.1, forward strand.
CGCCTTCCGCCGCCGCGAAGTGCCGCTGCAACGCGCGGACCCAGGCTTCTGCCTGCGCGATGTACGCCGTGTCGCCGGTCGCCTCGTAGAGCGCGATCGCGGCGTTGGCCATGTTGGCGTGATCGTCGAGCGTGCCGGGCTGGTGGCGGCCCTGGCGCCAGGAATGCCTGAGCCGATCCCCCTCCATCATCCGCGTGGTGACGAACCGCCAGGATGCAACGGCCTCGTCCAGCCAGTCGGCGCGGCCGAAGACCGGCGCCGCCTGGGCCAGCGCGGCGATCATCAGACCGTTCCAGTCGGCCAGCACCTTGTCGTCCCGCGCCGGCGGCACGCGATCGCGCCGCACCGCCAGGAGCTTCTGCCGGCACGCCGCCAGCGCCGTCTCGGTCGCATCGTCGGCGAGGAAGGGCTTGGCCAGCCGGTTGAGGATGGTCTTCTCCTCCCAGTTGCCGTGCGGCGTCACGTCATAGAGGGATTTGAAGAGGGCGGCGTCGGCCCCGAGCACCGCGTCGATCTCGGCTTCGGTCCAGACGTAGTACTTGCCTTCCTCGTGCTCGCTGTCGGCGTCGATCGTGGCCGCGAAGCCGCCTTCCGGCGCCTTCATCTCGGCAAGCACCCAGCCGACCGTCTCCTCGATGCGCTGGCGGTAGAGCGCAGCGCCGGTCTCCTGCCACGCCCAGAGCAGCAGCGGGATGAGCTGGGCGTTGTCGTAGAGCATCTTCTCGAAATGCGGCACCAGCCAGCGCTCGTCCGTCGAGTAGCGCGCGAATGCGCCGCCGAGATGGTCGTAGATGCCGCCCTGGCACATCGCGTCGAGCGAAATCAGCACCGCGTCGCGCATCGCCGCGTCGCCGCTGCGCTTCCAGCCGCGCCAGACCAGCTCCAGGATCGAGCAGTTGGGGAATTTCGGCGCGCCGCCGAGGCCGCCATGCACCTTGTCGAAGGCGCCGGCGAAGCGCGTCGCGATCGAATCGAGCACCGAAGGATCGACGAGCCCGCCGGTCTTCGGCGAGGAGAGGCGCGCGAGCCCCTTCATCAGCGCCGCGACGTTACCGGCGACGACCTTCTCCCGCTCGTCGCGCCACACCCGCGCGATGCCGCGCAGCACGTCGGGAAAGCCCGGCCTGCCCCAGCGGCTCTCGGGCGGGAAATAGGTGCCGCCCCAGAAGGGCTCGCCCTGCGGGGTGAGAAACATGGTGAGCGGCCAGCCGCCTTGTTGGCCCAGGAGCGCCAGGGCCTGCTGGTAGATCTGGTCGATGTCCGGCCGTTCCTCGCGGTCGACCTTCACACAGACGAAGAGGTCGTTCATGACCGCGGCGATGGCCGGGTCCTCGAAGCTTTCATGCGCCATCACGTGGCACCAGTGGCAGGCGGCGTAGCCGACCGAGAGCAGCACCGGCGCGCCGCGCGCCTGGGCTTCGGCCAAGGCCTCGGCGCCCCAGGCCCGCCAATGCACCGGGTTGTCCTTGTGCTGCAGCAGGTAGGGGCTGGTCTCGCGGTCCAGCCGGTTCTCGCCCATGACGCCTCCCGGGTTGTCCGCCCGACGCCATCCTATTAGCTTCCGCCGGCCCTTGTCATGGAAAGGACGCCCGATTGGCCGCGACCGAACCGCTCTTCTACCGCCAGCATCTGTTCTTCTGCACCAACGTCCGGCCGCCCGGCCACAAGCGCGGCTGCTGCGCCGAGAAGGGTTCCGAACGTCTGCGCAACTACATGAAGGCGCGGGTGCGAGAGCTGGGCCTGCCCGAAACGCGCGTCAACACCGCCGGCTGTCTCGACCGCTGCGAGCTGGGTCCCTGCCTCGTGATCTATCCCGAGGGCGTCTGGTACACCTATCGTGACGAGGCCGATCTCGAAGAAATCCTGGCGCGCCATCTCGTCGGGGGCGGACGGGTCGAGCGGCTGATGCTCCACGCCGACCAGCGCCCGCCGGGCGGGTGAGCCGCCGTGCCAGTAAGATGGCGGAATGCGCTGCGCTTTTCCGCCCTACGGGTTCGGTGCGTAGGGCGGAAAAGCGCAGCGCATTCCGCCGCCACGCTCGGACAACCCGGGTAGCCCATGCGCGACGATACGATCTTCGCGCTCTCGACCGCCCGTGGCCGGGCTGCGATTGGGGTTGTGCGGGTCTCCGGGCCTGGAGCCGGTCCCGCGCTGGACCGCCTCGCCGGGCGGCGGCCGGAACCCCGCGGATTGCGGCTGGCGGGGCTGCGGCGGCCCTCCGGCGAAATCATCGACCGTGCGCTGGTGCTGTGGTTCGAGGGGCCGGCCAGCGAGACCGGCGAGGACATGGCGGAATTCCATGTCCATGGCGGGCCGGCGGTGATCGCGTCGCTGCTGGAGGCGCTGGCCGCGGTCCCCGGCTGCCGGATGGCCGAGCCCGGCGAATTCACCCGCCGCGCCTTCGAGAACGGCAAGCTCGACCTGTCGCAGGCCGAGGGCATCGCCGATCTCGTCGCCGCCGAAACCGAGGCGCAGCGGCGCCAGGCCCTCCGCCAGTCGGACGGCGCCTTCGCGAAGCTGGTCGAGGGCTGGGCGGCGCGACTCACCGGCGCGCTGGCGCGGCTGGAGGCGGCGATCGACTTCGCCGACGAGGAGCTGCCATCGGACCTCGCCGCCCGTGCCCGCGGCGAGGCGGAGGCGGTCGGTGCGGAGATCGCCGCTCATCTCGCGGACGGACATCGCGGCGAGCTCGTCCGGGGCGGGCTTTCGGTCGCCATCACCGGCCCGCCGAACAGTGGCAAATCCAGCCTCCTCAATGCCTTGGCCGGCCGCGACGCAGCCATCGTCTCAGCCACCGCGGGGACGACGCGCGACGTTATCGAGGTGCAGCTCGATCTCGCCGGCTACCAAGTCGTGCTGGCCGACACCGCCGGGCTGCGCGATAGCGACGATCCGGTCGAGGCCGAAGGCATCGCCCGCGCCCGCGCCCGCGCCGCCGCCGCCGATCTCGTGCTGCGGGTCGAGCCGGCGGCAACGGCCGGTCCGGCTGCGCCCGACGCACGGACCATCCGGGTGCTGAACAAGATCGACCTGCTGGACCACCGCCCCGGCCCCGCACCCGGCACGGTTCTCGTCTCCGTCCTGACCGCCGAGGGCCTACCCGACCTTGTCGCGGCGCTCGCCGCGCGTGCCGAATCCCTGCTCGCCGGCCCGCCGCCGATCGTCACCCGCGTCCGTCACCGGGCCGCGCTGGAAGACTGCCGGGCGAGCCTTGTGCGCCTCTCCTCGGCTGGCGAGGCGGCCCTCGCGGCCGAGGATCTTCGTCTCGCGCTCCGCGCCCTCGGCCGCATCACGGGACCGGTGGGCGTCGATGATCTTCTTGATCTAATATTTGGAGAGTTCTGCATTGGTAAGTAGTCGCAACTGAGCCAGTGTTTCACGTGAAACACTCCGAGTCTCGGTCTCGCTCTGCCAGATGGTCATTTGACCAACCTGAGGGCCCTCCGTATTTTCCCGCCCCATGGATTCCTTCGATGTCATCGTGGTCGGCGGCGGCCATGCCGGGTGCGAGGCGGCGGCCGCTTCGGCACGGGTGGGCGCGCGGACCGCGCTCGTCACTCACCGGGCGGCGACGATCGGCGAAATGTCGTGCAACCCGGCGATCGGCGGCCTCGGGAAGGGCCATATCGTCCGCGAGATCGATGCGCTTGACGGCGTGATGGCCCGGGCCATCGACCGCGCTGGCATCCAGTTCCGCGTGCTCAACCGCTCCAAAGGCCCGGCGGTGCGGGGTCCCCGCGCGCAGGCCGACCGGCGTCTCTATCGCGAGGCGATGGCGGCGCTGCTGCGGGAGCAGGCGAACCTCGCGATCGTCGAAGGCGCCGTCGAGGATCTGCGTCTCGACGGGGAGGGCCGCATGTGCGGGCTTGTGCTCGCCGATGGCCGGGGAATTTCTGCACCGCGCGTCGTCCTGACGACCGGCACCTTCCTTCGCGGCCTCATCCATGTCGGCACCGAACGTCACGCCGCCGGCCGGGCCGGCGAGGCACCGTCGCTCGGACTCTCGGCGACGCTGGCGCGGCTGGGATTCCCCTTGGGGCGGCTCAAGACCGGCACGCCGCCGCGGCTCGACGGCCGGACGATCGACCATGCCGGCCTCGACGCGCAGCCGGGCGACGACCCGCCGGAGCCGTTCTCGTTCCTGACCCGCGCGATCGCCACGCCGCAGATCGCGTGCCACATCACCGAGACGACGCCGGCGACGCATGCGCTGATCCGCGCCAACCTCCATCTGGCGCCGATTTATTCCGGGCAGATCGAGGGCACCGGCCCGCGCTATTGCCCGTCGATCGAGGACAAGGTGGTGCGCTTCGCCGAGCGCGAGCGGCACCAGATCTTCCTGGAGCCGGAAGGGCTCGACGACGACACGGTCTATCCCAACGGCATCTCGACCTCGCTGCCGGAAGACGTGCAGCGCGCGCTGATCCACACGATCCCGGGGCTGGAGCATGCCGCGATGCTGCGGCCGGGTTACGCGATCGAGTACGATTTCGTCGATCCGCGCGAGCTCAGGTCGACACTGGAGACCCGCCGCGTGCCGGGGCTCTATCTCGCCGGCCAGATCAACGGCACCACGGGATACGAGGAGGCGGCCGGGCAGGGGCTGGTTGCCGGCCTCAACGCGGCCCTGGCGGCGGGCGGTGCCGCGCCGTTCATTCTCGATCGGGCTGACGCGTTTATCGGCGTCATGATCGACGATCTGGTCACGCAAGGGGCCCGCGAGCCCTATCGCATGTTCACCAGCCGGGCCGAGTACCGGTTGCTGCTGCGCGCCGACAATGCCGATCGGCGGCTGACGGCACGCGGGATTGTCATCGGCTGCGTCGGATCGGACCGCGCTGCGGCCTGGCAGGTGAAGGAAGCGGCGCTGGCCGAGGCACAGGCGCTGGTCGCCGATCTCGCGATGACCCCGCCGCAGCTGGCCCGGCACGGGATCGAGGTCAATGCCGATGGATTGCGCCGCAGCGCCAAGGATTTGCTGGCCCATCCCGAGATCGATCTTGCGCGCCTCGCCGCCGTCTGGCCGGTGCTCGTCGGGATCCGGCCGGATGTGGCGGAGCAGATCACGATCGATGCTCGCTACCGCGCCTATATCGAGCGGCAGGAGGCCGATATCCGCGCCTTCCGCCGCGACGAGGCGCTGGCGATTCCTTTGGACCTGGACTTCGCGAGCGTCGGCAGCCTCTCCAACGAGATCCGGCAGAAATTCGCCGCGGTGCGGCCCGCCACGCTCGGTGCCGCGAGCCGCATTCCCGGCGTTACGCCCGCCGCACTCGTCGCGCTTCTGAAGCATGTGAAGCGCGCGGCGTGAGGCAACGGGGCGGCGCGTCTACCCCCACCCAACCCTCTCCCGCCAGCGGGAGAGGACCTAGAAGCCCCCCCTCTCCCGCGGAGCGGGAGAGGGGAGGGGTGGGGGTGCCCGACCCGCTCGCCGATGTTTCACGTGAAACACTCGAGCGTCTCGAGCTCTTCATCACGCTTCTTGGGAAATGGAACAGGCGGATCAACCTCGTGGCGCCGGCGACACTGTCGGACGCTTGGCAGCGTCACGTCGTCGATTCCGCCCAAATCTTCCCGCTGCTGCCATCGGAGACGCGCATCCTCGTCGATCTCGGCTCCGGTGCCGGCTTCCCGGGCCTTGTGCTCGCGATCCTTGGCATTCCGGAGGTCCATCTTGTCGAATCCGACCGGCGGAAGATCGAGTTCCTCCGGGAGGCCGCTCGCGTGACCGAAGCGCCGCTCCTCCTCCACGCAACCCGCATCGAGGCGCTTCCACCCTTCCCCACGGACGTCGTCACGGCCCGCGCCCTGAAGTCTCTGGACGAAACTTTGACACTTGCCGCAACCTTCCACCGGCCTGCCACGGCGTGCTATTTCCATAAGGGCGCTTCCTGGGCAGACGAGGTCGCCGCCGCGCGGCGATCCTGGCGGTTCCAGGCGACGGCGCATCCGAGCGTCACCGACCGGTCCGGCGTCGTCCTCGAGCTGCGGGAGATCGAACGTGCCGACTAGCCCATCCCGGCCCCGGATCTTCGCGATCGCGAACCAGAAGGGCGGCGTCGGCAAGACCACCACGGCGGTCAATCTGGCGACCGCGCTCGCTGCCGCAGACAAGCGCATCCTCCTCGTCGACATCGACCCCCAGGGCAATGCCTCGACCGGGCTCGGCATCCCGCCGGGTCAACGCAAGGTCACGACCTATGATGTCGTGCTGGGCGGCGAGGAGATCGGCGCCGCGACCCTGCAAACCCTGGTGCCGACGCTGCGGCTCGTGCCGGCCTCGATCGAGCTCGCCGGTGCCGAGCTGGAGCTGGTGGCGGCCGAACGCCGGGAATATCGCCTCGCAGATGCGCTGAAGCGGCTCGACCAGCCCTACGACTACATCCTCATCGACTGTCCGCCGTCGTTGGGGCTGCTCACGCTCAACGCGTTGGTGGCGGCCGATGCGGTGCTGGTGCCGCTGCAATGCGAGTTCTTCGCGCTGGAAGGCCTGTCGCAGCTGGTTCGCACCATCGATCGGGTGAAGCGCCAGCTCAACCCGTCGCTCGAAATCCAGGGCGTGGTACTGACCATGTTCGATCGCCGCAACAACCTCTGCGATTCGGTCGCGACCGACGTGCGCTCCTATTTCGGCCAGAAAGTCTACGACACGGTCATCCCGCGGAACATCCGCGTCTCAGAGGCGCCGAGCCACGGCAAGCCGGCCCTCCTCTACGACTGGCGCTGCGCCGGCAGCCAGGCTTATATCCACCTCGCCAGCGAGGTGCTCTATCGGGAGCAGGACGCGGCGGCACTTGCCGGCCGCTAGTCGCCCGGCTGTACGGCTTGCAGATCCTTTTCCAGCGCCGATAGCCGATCGGGCATCGCATCACCAACGAAGATCTGCGGTTGAGAGGGCGTGAGCCCCTCGCGCTTTTCGCGTTCGGCGATCGTGCCGGCTGCGGTGTGAAAGGCTTCGATGAACGATCGCTGCTGCCGCAGCGCCTGACCGATCAGCGCCTCCCCGAAATAGGTGAAATCGTTCTCGTTGCTACAGCCGAACGAGGTGCGGTCCGCGGAGGCCGCGGTCATGATGACGGTCTGCGGATCCTTCAGCGCCGGAATGAAGCTGCCGGAATAGCAGGAAGAGATGGCGATCACGCGCCACCGAATGCCGGCGTCGTCGAGCATCCGGCGAAGACCCTCCGGGGTCAGGTCGTTGAGCCACAGTGGCTGGAACTGCACGGCAAGCTCCTCTCGGCTTCCGTGCGAAGTCAGGTAGAGGAACAGAATGTCATGTTCGACATCCATCCTCTTGGCCAGGCCATGAAGCGCTGCGGCCAGGTTATGCACGCTTGCGATCGGCGTGTCGTCGACGGTCTTGGGGTTGTTGACCAGGAGGAGCGAGCGTCCCCGCGTTCCAAAGCGCTCATCGAAGAGAGCCTTTGCCGACCGACCCTCCTTCAGGAACACGTCCTGCCCGGCATAGCTCGCAAAGCCGAGGAAATAGAGGCTACCGCCGCCACTGCGGCTGGGCTCGATCGCGGCGAGCGCGTGGGCTACCAACCCGGGTTGCCGGCTGAACGTGTCCTCGACGTTGATCGACGGAACCGTCTCGGCTTCGCCGGTCTGCGCCGGGTACCAGAGTTCCACGGGAAAGACCGTCCACGACGGTGCGATCAAGCCCGCGGCAACGCAGGCCCAGCCAGCGCCCAGGCGCCAGCTTCGGATTCGTCCGGCCGCTACCCAGACGGCCCGGAACAGCGCGGCCACGTACCAGACGAGACCCATCCAGTACCAGCCGACCGAGGCCCACTCGACTGTTCTCTCCGGGAGCTGCTGGACCGCCGCGCTACCGGCGACCAGCATGGGGCCCAGCCACGTATCGGCGCCGAAGACCAGCACGGCGATCGCCGCCACGCCTTCGGCGGGCTCGGCGATCCGAGCTGCAATCCAGCATCCGAGCAAAGCAATCAGGTAACCGGTCCCGAGGTCGCCCAAGCCGTAGGTCCAGAGAACACCGCCGCCTTCGTCGACGTAGTGGCACCCGACCTGGGTCAGGATCGCGAGCGCCATCATCAGCACCGCCTGACCCGGTCCGATCCGGAACCACGACCGTCTCACCGGCACCGGCAGAATGAGACAAAGGCTGGCGGCAAAGTTGCGCACGAACCTGCCGAGGATCGTTCCCAATCGTGCGAGCCCCGGCATCGCCATTGTCAGGCTCCCGCGCTAGTAAGCCTTCGCGTACACCGCATCGAGCGTCGCCGGCAGGCCGGTCACGAGGCACTTGCCTTCCGTGCCGGACTGCTCCTGCGGCAGGCACCGTACGCTCAGGCCGAGCTCGCCGAGCTTGGCGTCGATGCCGGGGTCACCGGACCATTTGCCGAGGACGAAGCCGCCCGAACCTTCCGGGCGGAAATGGGCGGCCAGCGCCGCGAACTCCCGGATTCCGTCGAGCGTCTGCGCCGCACGATAATCGAGCGCCTGCCGCCACAGAACGTCGCCATAGGCTTCGATCTCGCGACCCACCGTCCCGACGAACTGGTCGCGCGGCAGGCTGTGTTTCTCGCCGATCGCGTCACGACGTGTGAAGGCAACAGTGCCGCCGGCGACGTCGCGCGGCCCGAGCTCGACCACGACCGGCACGCCCTTCTTGATCCAGCCCCACCGCTTGTTGGCGGCAGCATCGTCGCGGAGATCAACCTCGACCCGCACCGGCTCGCCACTTGCCGCCTGCGTTCGCAGCGAGGCGGCCAGCGCTTCCGCACTTTCCAGCACCGCGGCTCGGCTCGCCTCGTCGCGCAGGATCGGCACGATCACGACATGGTTCGGTGCGATCCGTGGCGGCAGGCGCAACCCGTCATCGTCGGAATGGGTCATGATAAGCGCGCCTACGAGTCGCGTGGAAACGCCCCACGAGGTCGTGTTGGCCAGCTTTTCCGTGCCGTCCTTGTCCTGAAACTTGATCCCCGCCGCCGCGGCAAAATTGGTGCCGAGGAAATGCGAGGTGCCCGCCTGCAGCGCCTTGCCGTCCTGCATCATCGCCTCGATCGTGTGCGTCTCGACCGCGCCCGGGAACCGCTCGCCCGGCGTCTTCTCGCCGGCGATCACCGGAATCAGCATGTCGTCCTCGACCAGCCGGCGGTAGACGCCCAACATGGTCAGCGTCTCCTCGCGCGCCTCGGCCTCGCTGGCATGCGCCGTGTGACCCTCCTGCCAGAGGAACTCAGAGGTGCGGAGAAACAGGCGTGGCCGCAGCTCCCATCGGACGACGTTCGCCCACTGGTTGAGCTTCAGCGGCAGGTCGCGATAGGATCCGATCCAGCGCGCCATCGCCTCGCCGATGATCGTCTCGGACGTCGGGCGCACCACCAGAGGCGATTCCAGCTCGGCATCCGGCACCAGCTTGTCGCCGCGCTGCACCAGGCGGTGATGCGTCACCACCGCCATCTCCTTGGCGAAGCCCTCGACATGGGCCGCCTCCTTGGCCAGGAGCTCGACCGGGATGAACAACGGGAAGTAGCAGTTGCGGTGGCCAGTCGCCTTGATCATCGCGTCGAGCCGCGCCTGGATGTGTTCCCAGGCGGCCCAGCCCCAGGGCTTGATCACCATGCAGCCGCGCACGCCCGACGGCTCGGCCATATCCGCTTCCTTGATCACCTCCTGATACCAGTCGGCGAAATTCTGCTCTCTCGTGATGCGCAAGGCGGTCTTCATGACGATCCGGTCGATGGGTTGGCGGCGTTCCGAGGCTTAGGCGAAAGTGCCGCTGCGGCGCAACCGCTCATCCGCAGACAGCGGGCTGGCCATGGCGCTATAGAAGCACTGATTCCGACACTGCGAGGCCAGCGGAGGTCACCCCATGATCGAAATCGACACCGGCGACGGCAAGATGCAGGCCTTCGTCGCCCGCCCTGACCGCAGCCCCGTCCCGGCGCTGGTGCTGATCCAGGAGATCTTCGGCGTCAACCAGGTGATGCGGGACCTCGCCCGGTTCTTCGCTGGCCACGGATTCCTCGCCGTCGTGCCGGATCTCTTCTGGCGCCTCGAGCCGGGGATTCAGCTGACCGACAAGACGCAGGCGGAATGGCAGCAGGCCCTGGGCTACATGCAGCGCTTCGATCAGGCGAAGGGCGTGGCCGACATCGCCCGCACCATCGACGCGGCGCGGCATCTCGACGGGGCGAACGGCAAGGTCGGCGCCGTCGGCTACTGTCTCGGCGGCCGGATGGCCTATCTGACGGCCGCCGGCACCGATATCGACGCCAGCGTCGGGTATTACGGCGTCGGCATCGAGGCCTCGCTCGACAAGGCCGCCGATATCCGGAAGCCGCTGATGCTCCATATCGCCGCGAAGGACCCCTACGTGCCGCCGCCGGCACAACGTCAGATCCATGCGCGGCTCGATGGCGATTCCCTGGTGACACTCTTCGATTATGCCGGGCAGGATCATGCCTTCGCCCGCATCGGCGGGGAGCATTACGATAAGGCGTCGGCCGATCTCGCCAACGGCCGCACCATCGAGTTCCTCAAGCACCATCTCGGCTGAGACGCGAGGAGTTCGCCATGGTCCACGCCATCCGCATCCATCACCCCGGCGGTCCGGAAGTCCTCCAGTGGGAGGAAGTCGCGGTCGGCGATCCCGGTCCCGGCCAGATCAAGATCCGTCAGACCGCGGTCGGACTGAATTTCCTCGACGTCTATCACCGCACCGGGCTCTATCCGGTTCCGACCCCGTTCATTCCCGGCACCGAGGGCGCCGGCGTCATCGAGGCAGTGGGCGAGGGCGTCACGGGCCTCGCACCGGGCGACCGCGTCGCCTATCCGAGCCTGATCGGCGCCTATGCCGAGGCGCGGCTTGCCGCGGCCGATCGGGTGGTGAAGCTCCCGGCATCCGTCGATGACCGCACCGCGGCGGCGATGATGCTGCAGGGCATGACCGCCCGATACCTTATCCGTGAAATCTACAAGGTCGGGCCCGACGATACGATCCTGATCCATGCTGCGGCCGGCGGGGTCGGGCTGATCGTGTGCCAGTGGGCCTCGGCCCTCGGCGCCTCGGTCATCGGCACGGTCTCGACCGAGGAGAAGGCGGCGCTGGCGCGGCGTCACGGCTGCCACTATCCGATCGTCACCAAGGACGAGGATTTCCTGCAGCGGGTGCTGCAGATCACCAACGGCCGCAAGCTGAAGGTGGTCTACGATTCGATCGGCAGGGATACGTTCGACAAGTCGCTCGATTGCCTGCGTCCCCGCGGACTGATGGTCACCTTCGGCCAGTCCTCGGGCAAGGTCCCGCCGCTCGATCTCGGCGTTCTTGCGGCCAAGGGATCGCTGATGATCACGCGGCCGACGCTGAATTCATTCATCGCCACGCGTGCCGAGTTGGAGACGGCAGCGGCCGACCTCTTCGAGATGGTCGGCGGCGGCAAGGTCAAGATCAACGTCAACCAGACCTTCCCGCTGCGCGAGGCCGGCGCCGCCCATCACGCGCTGGAGGCCCGCCGGACGACCGGCTCGACGGTGCTGCTTCCCTAAACAGATTCGCCGACGCATCGTCATTGCGAGCCGCAGGCGAAGCAATCCAGGGGTCGGAGACCGTGGCTCTGGATTGCTTCGCTTCGCTCGCAATGACGGCGAACTGTGGCAGACTGGGATCAGGTGTTCATCGCGTCGAAGAAGTCGCCGTTGGTCTTCGACTGCTTGAGCTTCTCGATGAGGAACTCCATGCCGTCGACGACGCCCATCGGCATCAGCACGCGGCGGAGCACCCACATCTTGGCGAGCTCGCCCTTCTCGACCAGCAGCTCTTCCTTGCGGGTGCCGGACTTGGAGATGTCGATCGACGGGAAGGTCCGCTTGTCGGCCACCTTGCGGTCCAGCACGATCTCGGAATTGCCGGTGCCCTTGAACTCCTCGAAGATCACCTCGTCCATGCGCGACCCGGTGTCGATCAGCGCGGTGGCGATGATGGTCAGCGACCCGCCTTCCTCGATGTTGCGCGCGGCACCGAAGAATCGCTTCGGCTTCTGCAGGGCGTTGGCGTCGACGCCGCCGGTCAGCACCTTGCCGGAGCTGGGCACGACGGTGTTGTAGGCGCGCGCCAGACGGGTGATCGAGTCGAGCAGGATCACCACGTCGCGCTTGTGCTCGACCAGGCGCTTCGCCTTCTCGATGACCATCTCGGCGACGGCGACATGGCGGGTCGCCGGCTCGTCAAAGGTCGAGGAGACGACCTCGCCCTTCACCGAGCGGGCCATGTCGGTCACCTCTTCCGGCCGCTCGTCGATGAGAAGGACGATGAGGTAGACCTCGGGGTGGTTGATCGCGATCGAGTGCGCGATGTTCTGCAGCATCACCGTCTTGCCGGTGCGCGGCTGGGCGACGATAAGCGCGCGCTGACCCTTGCCGAGCGGCGCGATCAGGTCGATGACACGGGTCGTCAGATCCTTGCGCGTCGGGTCCTGCAGCTCGAGCTTGAGCCGCTCGTCGGGATAGAGCGGTGTGAGATTGTCGAAATTGATGCGGTGACGGACCCGGTCGGGCTCGTCGAAATTGATGCTGTTGAGCTTGAGCAGTGCGAAGTAACGCTCGCCGTCGCGGGGCGCCCGGATCTGGCCCTCGACCGTATCGCCGCTGCGCAGGCTGAAGCGGCGCACCTGACTCGGGCTGACATAGATGTCGTCGGGGCCGGGAAGATAGTTCGCCTCGGGCGAGCGCAGGAAGCCGAACCCGTCGCTCAGGATCTCAAGCACGCCGTCGCCGAAGATCGGCACGTCGTTCTCGGCCAGCTGCTTTAGGATCGCGAACATCATGTCCTGTCGGCGCAGCGACGAGGCGTTCTCGATCTCGACCTCTTCGGCGAAGGCCAGAAGTTCGGCCGGGGTCTTGCGTTTCAGTTCTTGGAGATTCATCGGGAAGTCACATTGGAGGGGAGACAAGGAGAATATGCCCGCACGAATGGCCCTGGGAGGGACGAGACAGCCCGAAGGCCGAATCCGGAAAGACGTGCGAGGCGCTGGGAAGAGTGCCGAGAACCGGCAGAGCCTCTTTAGGCGAGGTTCCAGCGCAAGTCAAATGGCACCTCGGCAGCGCCGGTGCAAGCCCGGCCGCGTCGCCGCGTCAGAACGGCCTTACCACGACCAGGACCACGATGAGGATCATCAGCAGCGTCGGGATCTCGTTGACCTTCCGGTAGAAGCCTGACGGGTGGCGGTTACGGTCTTCCGCGAAGGCGCGCCGCCAGCGCGCAAGGAAATGGGTGAAGGCAAGAAGTCCCAGCACAAGCAGCAGCTTCGCGTGCAGCCAACCGTGCTGCCAGTCGGCGATGCCCGGTACGAAGAGCAGCGAGATGCCGAACACAAGCGTCGCCAGCATGGCCGGTCGCACGATCACTACGTAGAGGCGCCGCTCCATGACCTTGAACGTCTCGGATTGCGGGCTGCCGGCCGGCGCATCCGCATGATAGACGAAGAGCCGTGGCAGATAGAGCAGGCCTGCCATCCAGGCGATGACGCTGATGATGTGGAGCGCCTTGAGCCAGGGGTAGAGCGCGATCATGCCGCCTCCTTGCGCAACGGGCATCCGGTGCGATCGGGGGGACAGATCGCGCTCCCCGGCAGGCACCACGCAGCGCTTCCCGTGATCGCCTCGCGGACGAGACGCGCCAGCCCGGCGATGAAACCCGGCAAGGTATCGACGGTCGGCGCCCGCACATAGCGCGGCACACCCGATGCCTGGGCCAGATGCCGATACTCGATATCGAGCTCGACCAGAGTCTCGGAGTGCTCGGAGACGAAGCTTGCCGAGACCACGACGAGGGCGACGCCGTCGTGCCCCGCCCGTCGGATTTCCTCGTCGGTCGCCGGTCCGATCCATTTCAGCGGCCCGACCCGGCTCTGGTAGCAGATCACGTGATCGAGATCGGGAATGCCAAGTTCGCGCACGACCCGCGCCACCGTCTGCTCGACATGGTGTTGGTAGGGATCGCCTGCGGCCGCGATCCGCTCGGGCAGTCCATGCGCCGAGAACAAGATCCGCGGCTTGGCCGGCCAATCGGCGAGAGCCTCGAGTGCTGCGCGCGTGCGCGCAATCAGGCTGGCGATGAGGCCCGGCTCTTCCGGATAGCAGCAGCGAAGAACCGTCGGCGCGGCGATGCCCGCCGCCTTTGCTTCACGCCGCCATTCGGCCAGGGACGAGGCCGTGGTGGTGGTCGAGAATTGCGGATAGAGCGGCAGCAGCACAATCCGGTCCGGTTTCCAGGCGGCGACGCAACGTGCCGTCTCCGACGCGCGCGGATGCCAGTAGCGCATGGCAATGAATGTCTTGAAGCCCTCGCCGAGCTCTGCCTCGAGGGCTTCTGCCTGGGCCTTGGTGTTGGGCAGAAGCGGCGAGCCTCCGCCGAGCTTGCGATAGATTTCGGCCGCAACCGGCGCCCGTTGCCGCGCGATCAGCCACGCGATTGCCCCGCGAAGAGGCTGCGGCAACCGGATGATCGCGGGATCGCTGAAGAGATTGAAGAGGAACGGCCGCACCGCCTCGGGCCGGTCGGGCCCGCCGAGGTTGAACAGGACGACGGCGGTCCTGCCTGTCCCCATCAGCCAAGCCGAGAGACGGGAAGCGACCGGAGCTGCTCCGCCAATGCCGCCACGTGCTCCGGCGGCGTGGTCTGCAGGACGCCGTGGCCGAGATTGAAGACGAACCTGCCGGCGCCGAGCGTATCGACAATCCGTTCCACCGCGGCCTTCATCGCCGTACCGCCTGTGACGAGCAGCTCAGGGTCGAGACTGCCCTGCACCGCGGCGAGAGGCTGCAGCGTGTCGCGGGCGAAGTCGAGCGGCAGCGTGGTGTCGACGGAGATCATATCGACGCCGGTCGTGCGGACATACTCTGCTGTGGCCGTGCCGATCCCTTTGGGAAAGCCTATGACCGGCACGGCGGGCCAGCGCTCCTTAAGCGATGCCACGATGCGGCGCGTGGGCTCATATACCCAGCGCTTGAGGTCATGGGGCAGCGCAGCCGCGGCCCAGCTGTCGAAGATCTGGACGGCTTCCACGCCGGCTGCGATCTGGCGGTCGAGATGGGCCGTGACGGCGGTCGTGATCCTGTCGATGAGCACTTGGAACCCGTCGGCATCGCGCGAGACCCAGCTTCCGATCGCCGCGAATTGCCGGCTCGATCCGCCTTCGACCATGTAGGTAGCGAGCGTCCACGGCGCGCCGGCGAAGCCGATGAGGGCGGTCTCTGGCGGTAGGGCTTGCTTCACGAGCCGGATTGTCTCGTACACGGGTAGCAATCGCTCGAAGTCGAGTGCTTCGCTGAGGCGTGTCAGGCCGGAGCGGTCCCGGATGGGCTCGAGCTTGGGACCTTCTCCTTCCTGGAAGGCCAATTCTTGTCCGAGCGAGAATGGCACGAGCAGGATGTCCGAGAACAGGATGGCCGCGTCCATGCCGAAGCGCCGGATCGGCTGCAGCGTGATCTCGGTCGCGAGATCGGGGGTGAGGCAAAGCTGGACGAAGTCGCGTGCCTTGGCCCGGATGGCTCGGTATTCGGGCAGGTACCGCCCGGCTTGGCGCATCAGCCAGAATGGATGATGGGCGACCGGCGCGCCCATGACGGCGCGGAGGAAAGGCTTGTCTTCAGGGCTCACGGGGGAGATCGGGCTATCCATCCTTACCAGGGTGTTAGAGTATATTTTGGTGGAAGAGGATAGTAGGAGCTGTGGGCAGTGGGGATTACCGCTGGCCGGGGAATGATCCACAGGTCGGACGCGAACGGCGCTCGGCCGATGGCGCGGCTGGGGATCGCCGCTGGACGACGGACCGCAATATGGCGCGGAATCGGCGAATCGAGCTGCATATCGGCAGTGGGGATAACGGGGATGACAGGCCTCGCAGAACGGCTTCTCCCCGCGAGTCCCGCAGCCGGAATCGTTCCATCCGGAATGGCGGACTCGTCGCATGCCGACTCGCGAAACGGGCGTGGATTTCCGGCCGTGCGTGACAAAGGCCGAGTTATCCCCGGTTTTCCACAGGTTTTCCACTGCTCTGCGGCGAAATCGTGACGGTTACGAGATTCCACCTTCATCTTGTCTCGGACTCGACCGGCGAGACCGTGCACTCGCTGGCGCGCGCCTGCCTGGCCCAGTTCACCGACGCGGAGGCGATCGAGCATATCTGGTCGATGGTGCGGACACGCACGCAGATCGAGCGTGTGATCGCCGGGATCGACGCCAATCCCGGGGTGGTGCTGTTCACGCTGGTCAACGAGAACCTCCGCCAGCCGATCCAGGAATGCTGTCGGCGGCTGAACGTGCCGGCGATCCCCGTACTGGACCCCGCGATCGGCGCGCTCGCCGCCTGGCTCGGCCGCCGCGCCCGCGGCTTGCCGGGCACCCAGCACACGCTCAATCACGAGTATTTCCAGCGCATCGACGCCATGACCTTCGCGCTGACCCATGACGACGGTCAGGCGCTTTGGGGGCTGGAGAACGCGGACGTCGTGCTGGTCGGCGTGTCGCGGACCTCGAAGACGCCGACCTGCATCTACCTCGCCAATCGCGGGGTGAAGGCGGCCAACGTGCCGTTCGTGCCGGGGGTGAAGCTGCCCGACGAGGTGCTCAATGCCAAGCATCCGCTGATCGTCGGGCTGACCAACGATCCCGAGCGCCTGTCGGCGGTGCGCCGCAACCGGCTGGCGGCGCTCTCGGCCTCGCCGACGCCGACCGACTACGTCGATATCGACGCGATCCGCGCCGAGGTGACAGCCGCCCGCCGGCTCTTCCACGAGCGGCGCTGGCCGGTCATCGACATGACGCGGCGGTCGATCGAGGAGGGAGCCGCCGCCATCCTGACGCTGCTCTCGGCCCGTCATGACGCCGAATCCTGAGGCGTTGCCGCCAGTCGTTCTCGCCTCGGGCAGCGCGATCCGGCTCGATCTCCTGCGCCGTGCCGGGCTTACGGTTATCGCCGACCCGGCCGGGATCGACGAAGGCTCCCTGAAGGAAAAATCTCGTCGTGACAATGCTAAGACACCTATAGCGGCCGCGACGCTCGCAGCGGAAAAGGCAAAGGTGGTGGCTGCGCGGCATCCCGAAGCGATCGTCGTCGGCGCCGATCAGATTCTCGACCTCGACGGCACCTGGTTCGAGAAACCGGCGGATATGGAGGCCGCGGCGGAACAGCTTCGTGCTCTTTCCGGCCGCGAGCATAGCCTGGTCTCGGGACTCGCCGTGGTCAAGGCGGGCCAGCCGGCATGGTGCGGTGCGGAAACCGCTTGGCTGACGATGCGCCAGTTGAGCGATGACTTCATCGACTGGTACCTCGCCGCCGCCGGCCCCGCCGTCCTGGGTTCGGTCGGCGTGTATCAGCTCGAGGGTCTGGGAGTGCAGTTGTTCGAAAAGATCGAGGGCGACTACTTCACGATTCTGGGCCTGCCGCTGCTGACCCTGTTTTCCCATCTGCGCGGACGATAGAGATGGCGACGATCGTCGCGGGCGTGATGGGTTGGCCGATCGCACATTCGCGTTCGCCGGTGCTGCACGGGACCTGGCTCGCCCGGCACGGGATCGCCGGCGCCTATGTGCTCTTCGCCGTACCGCCCGGACGGCTGGAGACGGCGCTGCGCGCTTTGCCGGCGCTGGGCATCGCCGGGGCCAACCTGACGGTGCCACATAAGGAGGCGGCCGCAAGGCTGGTGGACCGCCTCGACCCGACCGCCGCGCGGATCGGTTCGGTCAACATGGTGACCGTGCTGCCGGATGGCACGCTCGAAGGCGCGTCGACCGACGGGTACGGCTTCATGGAGAACCTGCGGCAGGGTGCGCCGGAACTGTCGCTTGCGGATCGGCCGGTCGTGCTGCTCGGTGCCGGCGGGGCCGCCCGGGCGATCGCCGATGAGCTCATCCAGGCCCGCGTGCGGCGCATCCGCGTCGTCAACCGCTCGGACGAGCGCACGGCGGCGCTGGCGCGCGATCTCGGCCTGACGATCGAGCCCTGGCCCTGGGCGCTCCGCCATGTCGCCGTGACAGGCGCCGCGCTGCTGGCCAATACCACGACCCTCGGCATGGTGGGCCAGCCGCCGCTCGACCTCTCTCTTTCGCTGCTGCCGCCGTCCGCGGTCGTGACCGACATCGTCTACACGCCGCTGGAGACGCCGCTGCTGGCCGCCGCGCGGGCGCGCGGCCACGTGGCGGTCGACGGACTCGGGATGCTGCTGCACCAGGCGCGACCGGCTTTCGCTCGCTGGTTCGGCACCGATCCCGAGGTCGATGCGTCCTTGCGGCAGGCGGTGCTGGCGACGCTCGGCGGATGATCACGGTTGGGCTCACCGGCTCGGTCGGCATGGGCAAGTCGACCACGGCGGCGATGCTCCGCCGGCTGCGCGTGCCGGTCTACGACGCGGATGCCGCGGTTCATGCGCTGCTGGCGCCGCACGGAGGCGCAGTGCGGGCTGTGCTGCAGGAATTTCCGGGCGTGTCCGATGGCCAGGGCGGAGTTGACCGACGCAAGTTGGGCGCGGCCGTCTTCGGCGACCCGGCGGCGCTGCGGCGGCTGGAGGCGATCCTCCATCCGATGGTCCGTACCCGCAATAAACGCTTTCGTCAGGCCATCGCCCGTCGCCGCGGCCGGATCCTGATCCTCGACGTGCCGCTGCTCTTCGAGACCGGCGGCGAGCGCAACTGCGACGCCGTGATCGTCGTGACTGCGCCTGCCTTCCTGCAGCGTCAGCGGGTGCTGTCCCGCCCGGGCGTCGACGCGGCGCGGTTCAGGGA
The DNA here is from genome assembly GCA_035308865.1 of Allostellaceae bacterium. Taxonomy (GTDB): domain Bacteria; phylum Pseudomonadota; class Alphaproteobacteria; order ATCC43930; family CGMCC-115725; genus DATGFU01. Next base: position 23,767 of record DATGFU010000669.1, read on the forward strand.
AATCCTGCGGCAGCAGATGCCGGATGCCGAGAAGCGGCGGCGGGCGGATTTCGTCGTCCGCACCGGGATCGGCCGGCGGCCCGCGCTCGCCGGGCTGGTCCGCATCCTTGCTGCGCTGAGGCGCGGACTTGACAGCGTGCCTCGCCGCAGACTCTGTTCGCGGTCTCCCCGCACCCGTTTCGGAGGCTCGTCTTGAAGCTCGTCACGTATCTCGGCGACGGCATGGCGCGCGCCGGCCTGTTTCTGTCCGGCGACCGCATCCTCGACGTCGCCTCGGCCGCCGCCGCTACCGGCGACGCGATCGACGCGGCCTCGGTGCTGGCGCTGATCGCGGCCGGCGAGCCGACCTGGACGGCGCTCCGGCGGCTGTCCGCGGAGCCGGTACCGGGCGCGCTCGTCGCCGCCGACTCGGTGAAGCTGCTGGCGCCCATCCCCCAACCGCGCAAGAACGTGTTCTGCGTCGGCCGGAATTATGTCGACCACGTAAAGGAAGGCGCCGTCGCGCGGGGCTGGGAGATGAAGCTGCCGGAGGCCCCGCAATATTTCTCCAAGGCGCCGACCACAGTCATCGGGCCGGACGCCGAGGTGCGCTACGACCCGAAGGTGACGCGCCGGCTCGATTACGAGGTCGAGTTGGGGCTGGTGATCGGCAAGCCCGGCCGCGACATCGCGCCGGAGCGGGCCTACGAGCACATCTTCGGCTACACGATCATCAACGACGTGACCGCGCGCGACCTGCAGAAGCGCCACGACCAGTGGTTCAAGGGCAAGTCGCTCGACACGTTCTGCCCGAGCGGGCCATGGATCGTCGACGCTGCCGAGATCGGCGACCCGACGACGCTGGAGCTGTCGCTGACCGTGAACGGCGAGGAGCGACAGCGCGCCCATGTCCACCAGATGATCTTCGACATCCCGACGATCGTCTCGACGCTCTCCGCCGGGCTGACGCTGGAGGCCGGCGACATCATCGCGACCGGTACGCCGTCGGGCGTGGGCTTCGCGATGGATCCGCCGCAATTCCTCAAGGGCGGCGACGTCGTCACCTGCCGGATCGACCGGATCGGCGAGCTCACCAGCCGCATTGTCGAAGTCTGATGGCCGCTGCCCTGGCGGAGGAGCCGCGCCGGCATCTCGGCCGGGTGATCGTGCTCGATACCGAGACCACGGGGCTCGACCCGGCGGCCGGCCACCGGATCGTCGAGGTCGCCTGCATCGAGCTGGTCAATCTCGTGCCGACCGGGCGCGAGCTGCATTTCTACTGCAATCCCGAACGCGACATGCCCGAGGACGCGCTTGCCGTGCACGGGCTCACCGCCGATTTTCTCGGCGGCCATAAGACCTTCGCCGAGGAGGCCGCAAGGCTCACGGAGTTCCTCGCTCTCGCCGAGGCGCTGGTGGCACATAACGCGCCCTTCGACGTGGCCTTCCTCGACGCCGAGCTGACGCGCTGCGGCCTGCCGCGGCTCGCCTGCGATATCGTCGACACGGTGGCGCTGGCCCGCCGCAAGTTCCCAGGGGCGCCAGCCAGCCTCGACGCGCTCTGCCGCCGCTTCGCCGTCGATCTCTCCCAGCGCAGCAAGCACGGCGCCCGCCTCTACGCCGAGCTCCTCGCCACGGTCTATCTGGAGCTGATCGGCGGCCGGCAGCCCGGCCTCGATTTCGCGGTGCAGGCGCTCAACGCCGCGGCCGGCGGCGCCGTCGAGCGGGTGATGCGCCCGCCCCGTCCCCATGCTCCGAGCGACGCCGAGCTCGCAGCGCACGAGGCGTTCCTCGCCAAGCTCAAATCCCCGCTCTGGCTCGCGGAAGAGTAACCGCGAAAGCGCCGTTCAGCTCTGCAGGCTCGGCTGCGCTTGCTGCTGCGGCGCGCCCGCCTGGTTGCGGCGCATC
>DATGFU010000670.1:0-7436 GCA_035308865.1 Allostellaceae bacterium
CCGCTGGACGAGCAGATACGGCGTGTCCTCTCCGAGGATCTGACCGCGCGCCTGCCCGGCCGTGTGATCGGGCCGACGGCGCCTTCCGTGCCGCCGGGAACGCGGCTGGTGGCAGTCGATATCGAGCGGTTCGACGCCGACCAACGCGGACAGGTCGTGCTGTCGGCCGACTGGTCGCTCGTCGCCGACAACAGGGCGCTCCAGCGTCACGCCGAGCGGATCGAGATCGCCGCGACCGGGACCCAGCCCGCCGATGCGCCGCCGGCCATGAGCCGCGCGATCGGGCTTCTGGCCGACCGGATCGCGGCGCAATTGCGGGGCGGCGCCGACCACTGAAGCGGGCAATCGCGGCGCCCGGACCCGCCGACGTCTCTCCTGTCGCGTTCTCCGGCGAATGGGTTAGATTAGCCCTTGGAATCCATGGCTCGAGACCGGCCGTGATGCTTCGCCTGGCGCCGTTACCGCACCTCAGCTTCGACCTGGAATCACAACCGGCCCAGAGCGACGTCTCGGTGCTGGAGCACGGGCTCTTCGCCTACGAGGAGGCTCGCCTCGGCGATCCGGAGCACGGGCATTTCTCGGTCTTCGTCCGTGATCCGGTGGGACGCGTCCGCGCCGGCGCCGATTGCCACGCCATGTGGCGGCGGCTCTTCCTGAAGACGCTGTGGGTGGAGGAAGGGCTGCGCCGCCGCGGGCTCGGCAAGCGGCTGATGGAATCGGTGGAGCAGGAGGGGGTCAGCCGGCGCTGCCGGTCGGTCTGGTTGACGGCGCTCGGCGATCCCGCCTGCAATTTCTACCTGAAGCTCGGGTATCGGGTGTTCGGCACGCATCTCGACTACGTCGCCGGCCAGTCGCTCTATTCCCTCAGGAAGGATTTCAGCTGAGCCCTGCTGCGACGGCCCGCCGCATATGCGGCGCACGGGGTTCGATGCGTAAGACCGAATCGTTACAATGCGTCTTCTCGTCCCCGATCCATGCCATCAGCAGGTTCGTCATGACCATTTGGTTTCGTCGCGCGCTCGTCCTGCCCGGCCTCGCCGCCGGGCTCCTGATCTGGACATCGGCCCTGGCCCAGCAGGGCTGGGACCAGGCGCCGAGCGGCTCCTCCTCGAAGGGGCTCGGCAGCAAGCCGGAGCACGAGGACATCTACACACGGGCGATGGATTTCAAACAGAAGGGCCAGTACTCGGACGCGATGCCGCTGCTCGAGGCGATGGCGATCCAGGGCCACGGCTTCGAGGTCGCCCAGCTCGAGCTGGGCAAATGCTATTTCGACCTCGCCCGCCAGGCGACGACGCCCGATGCGATCGCCCATAACCGGACCCTGGGCTACTCCTGGATCCTGACCTCCGCCAACGAGGGGTTCGGCCTCGCCCAGCAGGAGCTGGTCCGACTCTATCTCGACGGACCGGGCGTGCCGATCGACCGGGTCGAGGCGGCCAAGTGGTACCTTCTCTGGCGGCGCAATCCATCGCGGATGCAGATCGGATCGAGCCAGTTCGACGTCGCGCTCGAAACCAAGCTGAAGGCGCTTGCGCGGCCCGCCGACTGGAAGGACGCGCAAACGCGCGCCGATCAGTTCCACGCCTATTGAGGATCTAGATGAGAAACCGCCTCCGCATCTTTGCGCTCGTCCTGGCGTTTGCCGTTCTGGCCTCCCCGGCCGTCGCGCGCATGGGCGATCCGCCGGATCTCGTTCAGGCCGGCAAGAACGGCGACATGGTGCTGGCACGCGACGCGTTTCTGCGCAACGACGACCCCGACCAACCCGACGATGACGGGTACACGCCGCTCTACTACGCGATCAAGAACAACCATCTGGAGATGGTGCGCGCGCTGCTCGATCATCACGCCGCTCCGTCGCGGGTCGGGCCGGACGGCAAGTTCCCGCTGTTCTGGGCATCCGAACTCGGCAACACCGAGGCCATCGACGCGCTGGTCAAGGCCGGCGCCAAGATCGACCAGAGCGCCAAAGGCGGGATGACGTCGCTGATGGCCGCGGCGGCCGGCGGAAGGGACGATGCGGTCATGGCGCTGCTGGCGGCCGGCGCCAAGCCGGACTTGCTGGACTATACCGGACGCGACGCGCTCGGCTGGGCGCAGGATGCGCACAGCCCGCGGGTCGTGCAGCTCCTGCGCGCCGCGCTGAAGCGGTGACGGGTTACGGTTTGGCGGGCGCCGGCGGCGTATAGGGCGAGAACGGCCCCAGCAGGCAGACCTGCCCGGTGTCGTTCACCCGGATCGACTGCAGGTTGCCGCACACCTCGTCGTTCCGCGCGACATAGGTGAAACCGCGCGTCGCCAGGCGCAACCCGACGCATCTGTCGACCAGCGTGTTCTTCAGAGTCTTGCCGCCCTTGACGAAGAACAGGATCGTGCTGTCGTCCACGACCTGCGTGTGATCGATCCAGGCGACGTTGATGCACTGCGACCCGTTCGCGGCCGGGTCCTCGGCCCGGGCGATTCCGGCCGCGTTCAGGCCGACCGCGGCGGTGATGATCCAAGCGACTAGCTTCATATCTGTCTCCGGTACCGATGGGTGCCGATGCGGCAGCTTGCGTGACATAATCCGGACATGAGCGAATTCCCATCCCCTTCGCAACCGCAGGCCCTGGCAGGATGCCGCATCCTGGTGCCGGAGACGCGCGAGCTCGACCTTTTATGCCGGATGCTGGAGGCGGAAGGTGCCGAAGCGATCCGCTGCCCGCTGGTGGCGATCCTCGATCTCGACGACCCGGCGCCGGTCGCAGCCTGGCTGGACCGCCTGATCGGTGGCCGGTTTGACGATCTCGTCCTGCTGACCGGCGAAGGGCTGCGCCGGATTCTGGGCGTGGCCCGCCGGGCCGGAAGGGAGAAGGAGACGATCGCCGCGATCGCACGGCTTCGCAGCGTCACGCGCGGCCCGAAACCGGTGCGCGCGTTGCGCGAGATCGGCCTGACGCCAGGCCTTACTGCCGAGCCGCCGACCACCGAAGGCGTGATCCGGACCCTCTCGGGCGAATCGCTCCAGGGACACCGGATCGGCGTTCAGCTCTATCCGGACAATCCGAATCTCCCCCTGCTCGATTTCCTCCACGGCGCGGGCGCCGAGCCCGATCCGGTCACACCCTATCGCTACGCCACGCGCAGCGAGGACGAGGCGGTCGGCAACGCGATCCGTGCGATGGCTGAAGGCACCATCGATCTCATCGCCTTCACGAGCTCGCCCCAGGTCAAGCGGCTGGCGGAAGCGGCGCAGACACTCGGCCTAGAGGCCGAGCTCCGCACCGGTCTCGCCCGTACCCGCGTCGCTGCGGTCGGCCCGGTGGTCGCCGCCGCGGTCGCGGCACTCGGCGGGACGGTCGCGGTGGCACCAGCCGAGAGCTTCCACATGAAGCCGATGGTCCGCGCGATTCAGGAATTGTTGGCGGGGACCCCCGCCCGCCCTTAAGCAGGAGCGTGGTGGAAGGCGCTTCGCTACTCCACCCTACGATCCGGTGCTGTAGGGCGGCAAAGTGCAGCGCATTCCGCCATTGCCGAAGGCTCAGCCCTGCTTCTCGAAGGCGGCGCTGATGATGATCTCGACGTTGTCGCCGATCAGCGGGACGTACTTCGTGACGCCCCAGTCGCTGCGCTTCAGCGTCCCGGTCACGTCGAACCCGACCGTCGTCTTCTTGCTCATCACGTTCGGGCCGTTGCCGTGGAGCTTCACGCTCAGCGTCACCGGCTTGGTCACGCCGTGCATCGTCAGTTCGCCGGTGACCTGAGCGGCCTCGGCGCCGGTCTGCTTCAGCCCGGTCAGCTTGAAAGTCATGTCCGGATACTTGGTGGCGTCGAGCCAGTCCGCGCTCTTGAGCTCGCCGTCGAGCTTCTCGTTCGTGGTCGAGACGCTGGCGGTCGGGATCGTCACGGTGAGCGTGCTGCCCTCGGCCTTCGGTGCGTTCAACGTCAGCGTGCCGGAGACACCGGTGAAATTGCCGTAATATGTGGTGAAGCCCATGTGATCGACGCCGAACAGGACTCGCGTGTGGTTTGGCTCGACCGCGTAGGTTCCCGGCTCGATCTTGGCCGGGGCCTTGCCGGCGGGCGGTGGCACCTGCGCCGAGGCGACAGTGGCCGTCGCAAGGCCGAGGATCAGCGCATGACGGATCAGCTTCATGGGATCTGCCCTTCCGAGGGTTGGGGAGGTTGAGGACCGGCAGCCGTGATGAGAGCATAGGGCGGCGGGTCGGACAAGCCCGCGCCGGTGCGCTTGCTGCGGTGCCGGCCTCGTGACAGGCTCGCCGCCCGCATGACCCCCGACGAGAATTCGCCTCGGCCGGTCTCCCGCCGCACGGTGCTGCAGGGCGGCGCCGGGCTGGCCGCGACCGCGATGCTGCCGCCGCCCCGGCCGGCGCCGTTGCGCCTGCGGCTGATGGAGACCTCGGATCTCCATGTCTTCGTCGAGGATTACGACTATTTCCGCGACCGGCCGGACGAGACGGTCGGGCTGGTGCGGACCGCGCGGCTGATCGAGGATGCGCGCAAGGAAGCGGCGAACAGCCTGCTCTTCGACAACGGCGACCTGATCCAGGGCAACCCGCTCGGCGATTTCATGGCGCTGAAGCGGGGCCTCGCAGCGGGCGAGGTGCACCCGATGTTCAAGGCGATGAACCTCCTCGCCTATGACGCCGCCACGCTCGGCAATCACGAGTTCAACTACGGGCTCGATTTCCTGGCGAAATCGCTCAAGGGACCGAACTTCCCCTTCGTCTGCGCCAATGTCGCCTGGGCGGACGGCAAAAGCTACCTGCCGCCCTGGACGGTGCTGGAGCGCGAGGTCACGGACGAAGCCGGCGTGCGCCACCGGCTCAGAATCGGCGTGATCGGCTTCGTCACGCCGCAGATCGTGCTGTGGGACCACGCGGCGCTCGCCGGCAAGATCGTCACCACCGATATCGTCGATGCCGCGAAGCGCCACCTGCCGGATCTCCGCGCCCGGGCCGATCTCGTGGTGGCTCTGTCGCATTCCGGCATCGCCGTGGCGCCGCGGCTCGGCGGCGACGAGAACGCGTCCTATCACCTCGCCGAGGTGCCCGGGCTCGACGTCATCTTCACCGGGCATTCGCACCGCGTCTTCCCCGGCCCCGACTTCGAGGGCCATAACGGCGTCGATGCCAAGCTGGGCACGATCCTCGGCATTCCTGCGGTGATGCCGGGGTTCTGGGGCAGCCATCTCGGCATCGTGGACCTCACGCTGGAACAGCGGGACGGACGCTGGCAGCGCACCGGGTTCCGGGTCGAGGCGCGGCCGATCTATCGTCGCGAGGGCAAGTCGGTGGTGGCGCTCGCGACGGCCGAGCCGCGGATCGCCGACGCGGTGGCGGCCGAGCACCGCGCGACGCTCGACTACATCCGCCAGCCGATCGGCCACAGCACCGTGCCGATCACCACCTGGTTCGCGCTCATCGGCGACGATCCGGCGGCGGCGCTAGTGAACGCGGCCCAGTCCTGGTACGCGCGGCCGCTGCTCGCCCAGACGCCGCATGCCGGCCTGCCGCTGCTCTCGGCCGCGGCGCCGTTCAAGGCCGGCGGGATCGGCGGGCCGGAGAACTTCACCGCGATCCCGGCCGGCGCGCTGGCGCTGAAGCACGTGGCAGACCTTTACATCTTCCCCAACCTGGTGCGGGCGGTACGCCTCCCGGGCGCCATGGTGAAGGAATGGCTGGAACGCTCGGCCGCCATCTTCGCGACGCTCGACCCGGCCGCCTCGGCGCCCCAGGACCTCATCGACCGGCGCATGCCCGCCTACAATTTCGACGTGATCGCCGGCCTCACCTACCGCATCGACGTGACGCGGCCGCCTCGTTACGCCCCGGACGGAACGCTCTCCGACACGACGGCGGAACGCATCGTCGACCTCCGCCACCAGGGGCAGCCGATCGACCTCGCCCGGGATTTCGTCGTCGTCACCAACAACTATCGCGCCGATGGCGGCGGGCACTTCCCCGGCCTCGACGGCTCGCGCACCGTGCTGGAGGCGCCGGATCCCAACCGCGACGCCATCCTCCGCTATATCCAGGCGCAAGGCACCGTCACGCCGGACGGGACCGCCGTCTGGCGCTTCGCGGCGACGGCGAACCCGGTGACGGCCGTGATCGAGACGGCACCGGAGGCGCGCGGCACGCTTGCGGGACACACCCATCTACGGGATCTGGGCGATGCTGCGGACGGGTTCACGAGGCTGGAAGTCGAGATCGGCTGACGCCGTCCCGGCTCAGTTTCGCTTCAACATCCGCAGAATGACGACGAGGATGACCGCGCCGACGGTCGCGAGCACGATCGACGAGATGAAGCCGCCGCCGATGCTGATGCCCAGCACGCCGGCAAGCCAGCCGCCGATCACGGCGCCGATGATGCCGACCACGATGTCGCCGATCAGGCCGAACCCGCCGCCCTTGACCAGCAGGCCGGCGAGCCACCCGGCGATCGCGCCGATGATCAGCCAGACGATGATTCCATGAGCTGTCATGCGATCCTCCCGCGAGCGTGGGGTTCAGGAACCGATGATCGTCGAAGGGGCTGAGTCATCCACCGCGTACACCGGCCTGCCGACCACTATCCGGCGAGCCTGAACGGTGAAATGCGCTGCTTCGTCCCAGGGTGGAGGACGACCCAGTCCGAGTCAAGGCAACCACTGTCCCTCACAGCCTTTCCCGCCGATACAGGTCGTCGGCCGGCCAGGCCTTGATGCCATCGGCGGTCTGGTGCAGCAGCGGGTCGATGGTCGCGCCGAACTCCTTGCCGGCATGGTCGGAGTCGCTGTTGAAGACGGCGGCCCAGTTGAGTCCGTCATCTCGGCAGACCAGCAGCGTCGACGAGCCGGCCAGCAGGCCGCCATGCCACCTGGTGTACCGCCCCGCCTTCTCGTCGGCCGGGCGGACGCTCCAGCCGCAGGCGTACCAGTCCGTGGCGGGCTTGCCGTTCTCCATCCCGGGCGGCCCGGCGGGACGCGCCAGCATCGCGCGGATGCTTGCCTCGTCGAGCAGCACGGAATTCCTGATGTCGTTGAAGGCGTCGGCAAACCGCACGAGTTCCACCGCGGAGGCGATCCAGCCGCCGTTGGCGTCCATGGTCTCGATGCATTCGACGCCGTAGGGCAGCGGCACCTGGCTGCCGATATGCGGGCCCGAGATGGCACGGCCGGTTCGATGCTGGGCGTCGTAGTAGCGGACCTCCCCCGGCGCCCGGTCGGCCAGCAGGTTGCGGCCGAGCCGCATCCGCCTGATCCCGATGGGCTGCAGCACGTGCTGCGTCACGTAGTCGTGATACGCCATGCCCGACGCTGCCTCGATGGCGCGCCCGAGCACGCAGTAGCCGAAATTCGAGTAGACGTACTTGCTGCCGGGATCGAAATCGAGCCGCCGCCCCATCGTGTAGCGGACGATCAGCTGCGGCGTGATCGGCAGGCGCACGCC
>DATGFU010000671.1:0-14083 GCA_035308865.1 Allostellaceae bacterium
GCTGGTGCGCCGGACCGATCACGATCCGGTGGTATCGGCCCTGCCACTGCCGTTGCTCGCCGCTGAACAGTTCCTCGGTCGCAAAGCGATCGCTGCCGTCCGGTCCGACGAGATCGGGCGGGAAGACGAGATCCGTCTCGACTGGCTGGTGGGGATTGAGGCTCACCACGACATAGACCTCATCGCGCTCCGCAGCCTTGCTGAAGAACAGGACCTCGGGGTGCGATGCGTGGTGGAAGCGGAGATTGGTGAACAGCTTGAGCGCCGGGCTCTGCTCGCGCAGGCGGTTCAGGCGCCTGACGTCGTCCTTGATGTTGCCCGGCCGGTCCCAGTCCCACACTTTGTACCGGTACTTTTCGGAATCGTAGTATTCCTCCCGGCCGGGGATGCCGTCCGCCTCGCAGAGCTCGAAGCCGTTGTAGATGCCGTAGAGCGGCGACAGCATCGCCGCCAGCACCAGCCGGATCCGGAAGCCCGCCCGGCCGCCAGTCTGCAGGAAGAAAGGCAGGATATCGGGCGTATTGGTGAAGAAATTCGGCCGATAATATTCACTGGCCGGCCCGGCGGTCAGTTCCCTCAGGTATTCGGTGATCTCGTCCTTGGTGTTGCGCCAGGTGAAGTAGCTGTAGGACTGCGAGAAACCGATCTTAGCGAGGCGCTGCATCATCTTCGGCCGGGTGAAGGCCTCCGAGAGGAAGAGCACGTCGGGATCGCGCGACTTCACTTCGTCGATGAGCCAGGCCCAGAAGGGGAGCGGCTTGGTGTGCGGGTTGTCGACCCGGAAGATCTTCACGCCTTCGCGGTGCCAGAACAACACCACGTCGCGCAGCGCCGCCCACAGCGAGCGCCAGTCGCGGCAATCGAAATCGACGTTGACGATATCCTCGTACTTCTTCGGCGGGTTCTCGGCGTAGCGGACCGTGCCGTCCTTGCGCCACCGGAACCATTCCGGATGCTCGCGCAGCCAGGGATGGTCGGGGGAGCATTGGACGGCGAAATCGAGCGCCAGCTCCATGCCATGATCCGCGACAGCCCGGCTGAAGCGGCGGAAGTCCTCGAGCGTCCCAAGCTCGGGATCGATCGCGTCGTGGCCGCCGGCGGGGCTGCCGATCGCATAAGGGCTGCCGGGGTCGCCCGGCCCTGCCTGCAGGCTGTTGTGCCGACCCTTGCGATGCGTGGTCCCGATCGGATGGATCGGTACGACATAGACGACATGGAAGCCGAGATCCCGGATCTCGGGCAGCCGCCGGATGCAGTCGTCGAATGTGGCGGGGCGGCCCGGCATGGTCCCCTGGCTGCGCGGAAACATCTCGTACCAGGCGGCGAAGCGCGCGCGCTCGCGGTCGACGACCACCTCGGAGGGCGACTTATAGGCCACCCGATCGTCGCGCAACGGCACCGCGGCGACCGCGTGAAGCGTGAATCGCGAGAGCAGCAGGTCGGCGCGCGCCTCGTCATCCGCCAGGGCGTCATACTGCTCCAGGATCGCACCGAGCCTATGCTGGCACCGATCGGGGCCGCCATCGCCGGCGCGCGCCGAGGCCTCCTGCAGCAGCGCGCGACCTTCCTCGAGATCGACGCGCACATCCTGGCCGGCAGCACGCTTCTTGGCGGCGCCCGACGCCCAGGAGCCGAACCGGTCGGTCCAGGCCTCGATCGCGATGCGCGCCCGGCCGACCGAGCTGAGCGTGACAGTGCCCGACCAGCGGTCGTTGTCGACATGACGCATGGCGACGAGCCGGTTAGTCTGCCCTTGCGGCTCGGTCAGGCGGATCGCCGCGGCGAGCTTGTCGTGGCCGTCCCGGAAGATATCGGCCGAGACGTCGAGACGGTCGCCGACCACTCGCTTGATCGGCATCGCATCATCCAGGACGGGCGACGGCTGCTCGATGACCACCCGCGGCGGCAGCGGATTTTCTGCGTCCGATCCCGGAGCCGCGGCCGCTTCCGTCAGTACGTGGCCGCGGATGAGCCTGATCTCTCCGGCCCGGACCTTGAGGCCCGGCAGAAGAACCGCATCGGCCCCGGGCGACAGATCCTCAAGGTCGATCGTGTCGTCCGCCGCCGAGAGCAACAGATCGAGATCGACGGCATGATCCTCAACGGTGTCACCGTTGATGAGCACGAACACGACGTCCCGACGGTCGGGGGACCAGCGTGCGTAGCCCCGAACCATGTCTTCCGTCAGGTCCAGCGGCAGGATCGGCCCGTCCTCGTCCACCGCCGGCACCTCGGCGATCGCATCGTTGATCGCGGCGATATCGGCATCAAGGCCGGCGCTCCCATCTTCGTAGCCGGTCGGCATCAGTACGCCCGAGGACATGCCAGCCGCCAGGAGGTACCGGGCTCGCCGCCGTTCGGCGTCGGCCACGCCGCCTGTCCCGTTGGAGACGCCGCCAAGGGCCGGAAACCCGATGCTGGGTGCCACCCTCTGCAAGACCCGATGCTGGTCGACAAACCAGCGCTCGTAGCCGTCCCACCAGCAGATGCTGTTGAAGACGAAATCGAATCCGGCGCCGACCAGGCCCAGCGTCTCCTCGTTGGGACGCCCGAGCGTATCGGCGAAAAACAGGGTGGAGGTCTCCGTCTCCCTCACCGCCGCGGTCAGCCGGCGCCAAAAAATGGCGGGAAACATGCTGGCGTTGGGACAGCAGAACGCCGTGACACCGTAGCCAAGTACCGTCATGAGCCGGCTGTGGCAGAAATGCGCAAACCCATCCGGATCCGCCGCGATGATGGCCGGATCGGTGGCAGGCGCCACGACGAGGTCGACGATCAGGGTCAGGTCGTTGGCGGCGGCGGCCTGGACGGCCTGCCGCACAAGCAGATCCTCGGCCGGATCGTAACCCGGGATGACCCATCGCCCAGCCCGGACAGCAGTGAAATTCAGGCCGCGTACACGGCGCAGACGCTGTGACCAATTAGCGACCGCAGGCTCGCCGCTCGGAGAGAAATCGTAGATGCGGATTCCCTGTCGCATCGGCGTCTTCCGGCTGCTCCCGAATGCCCGGCTTTCCAAGCTTCAGGAACACGACAGGGCCCTCCCGGTTCCCTGGAATGGACATTCGGGCACGGCGCCGGATGTCGGTGCAGCCCCAGAAGGGCGGGGCGCCAAAAGGGTAGGGCATGGCCAAAATTGTCCAAACATTGCGACACCCACGCTGGCCGAAATCGGCACAGATCTTTGGCACGCGGCCATGTCGGCGGGTTCGTCGGCGGGTCGCGGGCAGTGTCGCCGGGACATGGTGCGGGACCAGGTCCGTACCGGCGTCAATTGCGGGCTGAGGCGACAGCCGATGCCCGTTCGCAGAGTGTTTGATCTCGGCAAGGGAAGAGAAAGATGCAAAGCACCGCTACTTTGGCCGTCTCGAATCGGCCCGGATCCAGCCAGCACGCTGCCCCGCTCCGCACGGCGGCCAGCGGCGCGCGGCAAGTCGGCGACGACATGAACCAGGACATTCTTGCTGAACTCGGCCATCTGCGTGCCTTCGCCCATTTTCTCGCCCGCGACCACGCGTTGGCCGAGGATCTCGTTCAGGACACGATCGTCCGCGCGCTGTCGTGCCGTCATCAGTTCAGACCGGGCACGAATCTCCGCGGCTGGCTGACGACCATTCTCAGGAACCGGTATTTCAACGAGATTCGTCCGCGTGCCCGTCCCGGCATCCTGCAGGCTGAACTGTCGGCGCTGGGCGACAGCACGAGCGGCGGCCAGGAGGAGCGTCTCGAGATGCGCGATTTCATGCGCGCCTTCGAGTCCTTGCCGGCGACCCATCGCGAGGCGCTGCTGCTGGTCGGCGCGCAAGGCGTGTCGCACGAAGCGGCGGCCCGGATCGCCAACTGCGCCGTCGGCACGATCAAGAGCCGCGTGTCACGCGCGCGGGCGCAACTGCAGCGGCTGTTGGCCGACGACGAACCCCGCCGCGACCGACGGCAGCTGCCGGCCGCGCCCAGCCAAGCGCGAGACCGATGAAGGCGGCGCTCAGTTCAGCTTCGAATTGCCCCGACCGGGAAGCGGGGCTTCTTCGGCGGGGCCCAGAAGGTCGAGGAAGCGCATGGGAATCGGTTGCTCGACCGCGGCATCGTACATGCCCTTCAGCCGATCGAGCACCGGATCGCCGTCGGAACCGGCCGATCCGCGCTCGCGACCGCCGTTCGCCTTCGGCGCGGGCCGCGGCACGTCCGTGGAAGAGTCCTCGGACAGTGCCCGCCCGCGGCGCCGGCCGCCGCTCAGCTTGCTTTTCTCGTTCATGCGACCCAATGCCTTGCTGCGGGCATTCCGCCTTCGCTCCACGGTGCGCCTCACCGGGACACCCTTGACCAAACCGTCGACCCGACTGCGCAGCCCAACCGTAGACTGAACCGACACGTGGCGCGGGTTCCGCGACCGATGCGCTCCAACCACCGTCGGCACGCATCCACCGCTTGAATGCATGGATACTCTCAGGGTTCCGCTTTCGCTTCAACCGGCGTCGAATCGCCCCGGTGGCGACCGCCCACGCGCCAAGGCGCCCCTCGCAGAACCGAGCGCCAACCTTCGCGGAAGCCGGCCGAGCGGCATCGGCGCCTACCTTGGTGTGACAAGGTAAATCAACCGTGAATCGCACGAGCGCGGATCGGGGCTTCTCCGCACTGCGCGCCGAGAGGAACGATCCGCCATCGGGACGGTTGTAGCTGTTGCCACATGCGCCGTCCGGCCGGCGCGCCACCGAGGGAGCCGAGATGAGGCCAAACCTGCGCGTCTCCGTTTACCGCTCGGCGGGTGCGGAATCACCGATTCCTCCCCACGCTCTATCTTTGGTGACGCTCATCCATCGCAGCCTGTGCGAAAGCGAGAGTGGCCAAGTCCGTGGACGATCGCAGCGACGGCGAATCCGCCGGCCCCGCCAGGCTTTTCCAAACCCAGCCCATTCGTTCCATCCATAGGATGAGGAGACCGACATGGATGCGGTTCCCACCGAACTCAACCTCGACGATATGGCGTTGTTCCTCGACGTCGATGGCACGTTGCTCGACATCGCACCACGCCCGTCCGATGTCGTGGTGCCGGAAAATCTTCCACAGGTGCTGGCCGCGGCCGAACGGAGGGTGGGCGGTGCGCTCGCGCTGCTCAGCGGCCGGCCCATCGACGATCTTGACCGGCTCTTCTTCCCCCTCAAGCTGCGGGCGAGCGGTGCCCATGGCGCCGAGATCCGCTACGCGCCGGACAGTCTCTGCGAGACACTCGCGCCGGGCGAGCTTCCGCCCCGAACATGGCGCGATGTCCAGCGGATGATCGCCGAGTTTCATGGCACGTTCGCCGAGAACAAGGGGACGAGCATCGCCGTGCATCATCGGCTGATGCGGCGGCCCGTCGACGACTTGGCTGAGGGGCTCCGGCGGATCGTGGCCGGGCTGGCGCCGCTCGACGTCGAGTTGGTCCAAGGGCGGCGGGTCTTCGAAATCAAGCGCTCCGGCTTCGACAAGGGAGCGGCGCTCAGACGCTTCATGGCGACGGAGCCGTTCCGTGGCCGCAAGCCGATCTTCGTTGCCGACGAGGAGATCGATCGCGCCGGGTTCGAGGCCGCGATCGCTCTCGGCGGCCACGCGCTCTGCGTCGGACAGGAGATTCTCCCGGGTCTTCTCGGGGGGTTCCTGCACCCGAGCGCCGTGCGGGACTGGCTGGCGGGCTTGGCCGCCTGACGGCCTGGGACCCCCCCCGGTGTCCCGTCTGATCCTCGTCTCGAACCGGGTCGCCGTTCCCGATCCGGAAGGGCCGCGCCAGGCCGGCGGCCTCGCCGTCGCGGTCAATGCGGCGCTGAAGCGACAGGACGGGATCTGGTTCGGCTGGAGCGGCAACATCAGCGAAGGCCGCGCGCCGCCCAAGCCGACGGTCATCCAACGGCGGCGGCGTGCCTTCATTACGATGGATTTGAGCGCCACCGACTACCAGGAGTACTATAACGGCTTCGCCAACCGCGTACTCTGGCCGATCCTCCACTACCGGGCCGACCTCGCCGAGTTCACCGCGGTCGATCTGGCCGGGTATCTGCGTGTCAACGCGAGATTTGCCGAGGCACTGTCGCGCTTCATCCGGCCGGACGACACGATCTGGGTCCACGACTATCACCTGCTGGCGCTCGCGCGCGAACTGAGGGCGCTCGGCCACGACAATCCGATCGGATTCTTCCTTCACATACCCTGCCCGCCCCCCGATCTCGTCCAGGCCTTGCCGCAGCATGCAGAAACCTTGGGCGCGCTGACGCACTACGATCTGGTAGGCGTCCAGACTTCGAACGACGCAGTCAATCTCGGCCGGTACTTTGCCTTCCTGGGCGGCGGCTCGGGCCGCGGGCGCGACCTCTACGAGTTCGACCGCCGCCGCGTCACGGTTCGCGCCTTTCCGGTCGGGATCACGACATCGGTCTTCGCGCGCGCCGCGCGGCAAGCCTATAGGATGCCGCTGGTCGAGCAGGTGCGGACCAGCCTGGACGGCCGGCGCCTCATCATCGGCGTGGATCGCCTCGACTACTCGAAGGGCATCACCCACCGTATCCACGCCTTCGGGAAGTTCCTCGAGATGTATCCGGCCTGGGCAGGCCGCGTGACGCTGCTGCAGATCACGCCCAAGAGCCGCACCGAAGTTCCGGAATATATCGAGATGCACCAGACGGTGAGCGCCCTGGTCGGCGAGATCAACGGCCGCCATGGCGACGCCGCATGGACGCCGATCCGCTACGTCAACCGGTCCTACTCCCGGGTATCGCTGGCCGGACTCTATCGCCTGGCCCAGGTTGGGCTCGTGACTCCGCTCCGCGACGGCATGAACCTGGTGGCCAAGGAATTCGTGGCTGCCCAGAACCCCGAGGACCCGGGCGTCCTGGTCCTGTCGCAATTCGCCGGCGCTGCGGAAGAGCTATTGGGGGCGATCTCGGTCAACCCTCACGAGACCGAGGCGATGGCCGAAGCGCTCCGGACGGCGCTCGACATGCCGCTGGAAGAGCGGCGCGAACGGAACGCGCCGATGCTCGAGCATCTGATGCGGAACGACATCGATAACTGGGCGGAGAGCTTCCTCGCCGCCCTCGCCGGGACGCGCGCCCGATCCGGCATCGTGCACGCGCTGCGGGACCTCTTCGCGATCGGCGTGTGACCCTGACCCACCCTTCTCGGGTAGATGCCCCTTGCGAGCCGCGGCGCGCATGACCAGATGGCTGGTGTGGGTGGCTGCGACTCAGCGGCGCGCCGTCCGCGGTGCCTGCGGGAGGGCTATCTGTCGGACGCGTCTTCCCGCCGGCGGGTCTGACATGCGCATTCCATGTCCCCATTCCTGGAGATCGGAGAGCCGGCATGAGCCATGCTGAATTCCTTGACTACGAAATTGTCGCCCTCGCGGACGGCACGTGGGGTGTGAAGGTATCGCCCCGGGGGCGGCTGCCGCATACGGAGACAGGCTTCGCCACGAAGCAGGAGGCAGAAGCCTGGATCCTGGCGGCGGCCGAGCGTCCCGATGGCGACCAGGGCTTGCCGTCGTTCATCTGACCGGCGATACCCAGGGCGCTTCGGCTCAGACGCGCCCGTGACAGTGCTTGTATTTCCGGCCGGAACCGCACGGGCACGCGGCGTTGCGTGAGATGCGGTCGCCTGAATCGGCGGGCATCGGCGGCAAGGGCTGATCGATCTCGAACGTGTCCGGGCTCGGGTGGTAGGCCTGCATCGGCGGGGGTGGAGGCGGTGGGGGAATCGGCTCCTCCGGCATGATCCGGACCTCGATCCGGCTGAGCCACTGCGTCACCGTCTCGCGCAGGCCTGTCTTCATGTCCTCGAAGAGCGTGAAGGCCTCGCGCTTGTACTCGTTCAGCGGGTCGCGCTGGGCATAGCCGCGCAGATAGATGCCCTGGCGCAGATGATCGAGCTGCAGCAGGTGGTCCTTCCACGTCTGGTCGAGCACCCGCAGCAGGATGTTCTTCTCCAGACCGCGCATCACCTGTGGGCCGACCACCGATTCCTTGGCCTGGAGCGTGCGCTCGGCCGCCTCGGAGATGCGGTCGAGGATCGCGTCCTCGGCGATCCCCTCCTCCTTCGCCCAATCCGCGATCGGCAGATCGAGCGCGAGCACGCGCGAGCACTCGTCCCGCAAACCCTGTACGTCCCACTGCTCGGCATAGGCATGCTCGGGGATCGCCGTCTTGACCATGGCGGCGATCGTCTCGTGGCGCATGTCGTTGACCGTCGTCGACACGTCGTCGGCGCCCATGATCTCCTTGCGCTCCTCGTAGATCACCTTGCGCTGGTCGTTCATCACGTCGTCGTATTTGACGACCTGCTTGCGCACCTCGAAGTTGCGCTGCTCGACCTTGCGCTGGGCGTTCTCCAGCGCCTTGGACATCCAGGGATGGACGATCGCCTCGTTCTCCTGGATGCCGAAGCGCTGCAGCCAGATGTCCATGCGCTCGGATCCGAAGATCCGCATCAGGTCGTCCTGCAGCGAGACGAAGAAGCGCGAGGCGCCGGGATCGCCCTGCCGGCCCGAGCGGCCGCGCAGCTGGTTGTCGATGCGCCGGCTCTCGTGCCGCTCGCTGCCGATCACCATCAGCCCGCCGGCGTCCAGCGCGATCTGCTTCTGGATCGCCACCTCGGCGCGGATCTCGGCGATGCGGCGGGCGCGCTCGTCGGGATCGGTGACGTCGCCAAGCTCCTGGCGGATGCGCATGTCGGGGTTGCCGCCCAGCTGGATGTCGGTGCCGCGGCCCGCCATGTTGGTTGCGATCGTCACCGCTGCGGGCCGGCCGGCCTGGGCCACGATCATCGCTTCGAGATCGTGATAGCGGGCGTTCAGCACTTGGTGCGGGATCTTCGCCTTCTTGAAAATCTCCGAGAGCGCCTCGGACTTCTCGATCGAGACGGTGCCGACCAGGACAGGCTGATTGCGCGCGAAGCACTCCTTCACCGCCTCGGCGACGGCATTGAATTTCTCCGCCTCGGTCCGGTAGACCTCGTCGTCCATGTCGTGACGGGTCACCGGCATGTTGGTCGGGATCTCGATGACCTCGAGCTTGTAGATGTCGCCGAATTCGCCCGCCTCGGTCATCGCCGTGCCGGTCATGCCGGCAAGCTTGGGATAGAGCCGGAAGTAGTTCTGGAAGGTGATCGAGGCGAGAGTCTGGTTCTCGTTCTGGATGTCGACGCGTTCCTTGGCCTCGACCGCCTGGTGCAGCCCCTCCGACCAGCGCCGTCCCTCCATCATTCGCCCGGTAAACTCGTCGATGATGACGACCTTGCCCTGCTTGACGATGTAGTCGACGTCGCGCGTGAACATCTTGTGGGCGCGCAGCGCCTGGTTCACGTGGTGAACGAGATTGACGTTGTGGATGTCGTAGAGCGTGCCCGCTGTCAGCAGCCCGTGCTCCATCAGCAACTGCTCGATCCGCTCGACGCCGGATTCGGTGAGGGTGATCGAGCGCTGCTTCTCGTCCTTCTCGTAATCCTCCGGCGTGAGCAGCGGCATCAGCTCGTCGATGCGGCGGTAGAGCTCGGAATTGTCCTCGGTGGGGCCGGAGATGATGAGCGGCGTGCGCGCCTCGTCGATCAGGATCGAATCCACCTCGTCGACGATCGCGAAATCGAACGGGCGCTGCACCATATCGTCCAGGCGGAACGCCATGTTGTCGCGCAGGTAGTCGAAGCCGAGCTCGTTGTTGGTGCCGTAGGTGATGTCGGCCGCGTAGGCGGCGCGGCGCTCGGGATTGTCCAGCTCGTGCACGATGCAGCCGACGCTGAGGCCGAGGAACTGGTAGATCTGGCCCATCCATTCGGAGTCGCGCTTGGCCAGGTAGTCGTTCACCGTGACGACATGCACGCCCTTGCCGGCAAGCGCGTTGAGATAGACCGGGAGGGTGGCCACCAGCGTCTTGCCTTCGCCGGTCTTCATCTCCGAGATCATGCCCTTGTGCAGCACCATGCCGCCCAGGAGCTGCACGTCGAAATGCCGCTGGCCGAGGGTGCGCCGCGCTGCCTCGCGCACCGTGGCGAAGGCGTCGACCAGGAGGTCGTCCAGCGTCTCGCCCTCTTCGAGGCGGCTCCTGAGCCAGGGGGTGCGGGCCGCCAGCGCCGCGTCGTCCAGCTTCTCGAGCTCGGGCTCGAGCCGGTTGATCGCGTCGACCTGCCATTGCAGGCCCCTCAGGAACCGATCGTTCGCAGACCCGAACATCCGCCGGACCAAACTGCCGAGCGCAGACATAACACCTCTAATCACGGAAACCCGGCGGCCGGTCCGGGTACGAGACGAAATAGGGAGCCGGTTGTCGGAAGTCAATCCGCGCACGTCCGGCGCCACCGTCTCAATCGGGTCCGCCTCGCTGATCATTCCATCGCCTTCCGTCATTGCGAGCACAGCGAAGCAATCCGGAGCCGCAGCACCGCCCTCGATCGCCACGTCGCTGACACTCCTCGCGATGACGACACTAACATGGCATCTCCAACCGGAACGCCTCCACCACCGCATCCATCACCGGCCCCCAGGTCTTCGGCTGTCTCTGCCGGAACAGGCGGATGGTCGGGTACCAGGGCGTGTCGGGCCGGTCGAGCAGCCACCGCCAATCGGGAGCGAAGGGCAGCATGATCCAGACCGGCCGCCCCATCGCGCCGGCGAGGTGGGCGACCGAGGTGTCGACCGTGATGATGAGATCGAGCTGGTCGAGCACCGCCATCGTGTCGCGATAGTCGTTGAGCTCGGGACCGAGGCTGATCAGCGGCGCGCGGCCGAAATACTTGGAAATCTGGGCCTGTCCCGGCCCCTTCTGCAGCGACACCAGAGCCACGCCGGGGAAGGCCGCCAGCGGTGCGAAGGTCGAGAGCGGCACCGAGCGGTTGCGGTCGTTGTTGTGGGTCGGCCGGCCGGCCCAGACGATGCCGATGCGCTTGTGCCCGCGCGGCAGCAGCTCGCCCAGACGCTCGCTCCAATGGGCGATGCGGTCGGGCTCGGCCCGGAGATAGGGCGTCTCGCCCGGGATGTTCTCGAGCCGCGTGCCGGCGAGCCGCGGCAGGCCGGTCAGCGGGCAATAGGCCGCCCAGGGTCCCGCCAGCTCCCAGCGATCGAAGGTGCGCAGCACGCCCGGCAGTTGCTCGATGATCGGCCTTAGCTCCGGGCTACAGGCCACCACGAGGTTGGGCACCCGCTCGGCCGCCCAGGGGACGTAGCGGCAGAACTGGATGGCATCGCCGAATCCCTGGTCGGCAATCAGCATCAGCGTCGCGTTGCCGAGGTTCTTGCCGTCCCATTGCGGCTTCCCGGTCTTCGGCATGAGCTTGCCGGCGCCGGGAATCTGGTAGCGCCACTCGTATTCGTCCCAGCCGCGCTCGAACTCGCCACGCAGCAGGAGCGCCTCCGACAGCTCGAAATGCGCGCTCGGCAGCTTGGGATCGATCCGGATCGCCTTCTCGCAGAGCTCGATCGTGCGGTCGAGCTCCAGCCGCGCGTAATGGAGGATCGCGAGATTCGTCAGCGTGTGCGGATCCTCGGGTGCCATCGCCAGCGCCCTGTTGCCCGCCGCCAGCGCCTCGTCGTAGCGCCCGACGTAGCGATAGGCCTCGCAGAGATTGCGGTAGTAATGCGGCCGGCCGCCCCCGCGGGCCAGCGACTGCTCCATCAGCTTGACCGCCTGCTCCACCCGCTTCTTGCGGAACGAGACGACGCCCATCAGGTGGAGCGCATCGGGATGATCCGGCGCCGCCTTGAGCGCCCGCTCCAGCAGCTTCTCCGCCTCGTCGAGCTTGCCGGCCGTCTCGCGCTCCGCCGCGAACTGCAGCACGTCGGCGAGCGGCAGCTCCACCATCGGGCCCTGAGTTGCGGGGACCACGCTCATTTCTAACCTCCCTCTCCGCCCCTTTGGGGGGGAGAGGGTCGGGGTGAGGTGGGGAGCGCACAGACTCCGGAGACAGCCCACCTCACCCTCCCGCTGCGCGGGCCCCTCCCTCTCCCCCCTGAAGGGCGGAGAGGGGTGATGAAGTCAGAGCGGATCATCGAGGCGGTAGCCCAGCCGCTCGATCGTGGGCTCCAGGATCCTGATCGCCGGCTCGAGCTGCTTCAGGTAGTGCCGGTATCGGTACCGCGAGCGGTCGTAGAGCTTCTCGGTTACCTGCGCGTAGCTCGCCGTACGCGCGTAACGCATGTTCTCGTGGAAGCTCAGGCAGCGCTCGTCGAACGGCTCGCCGATGAAGTCGAGGAGCCGGCGCACGCTGTTCTCCTGGTCGTCGACGATGTCCTCGTAGCGCACCGGCAGGTATTTCAGCGTCATCTCGGCCCGGTAATGCTCGACCAGCTCCATGGTCAGCACGTAGTGCCTGGCGATCGTCTCGAGGTCGTACGAGCAGTAGAAGCCGTGCGTCAGCAGGTTCGAGAACACCGACAGCACCGAATCGAGCGGATGGCGCACGACGTGGATCATCGGCGACTGCGGGAACATCAGCGAGATCAGCCCGATATGGGTCTCGTTGAGCGGCATCTTGTCGGTGAACCAGCGTGCGCCCGGCTCGACGATGTCGAACTGGCGGACTCGCTGCAGATAGTAATCCCGCAGATTGTCGAGCCCTTCCCGGTGGTCGGCCATCCACAGCTCGGCCAGCGCTTCGGGATAGGTCAGCGGGCTCGACAGCATGCGCGGCATCAGCCCGGTGATGTCGTTGACATAGGGCAGCTCGTCGCCGGCCGAGATCACCGGATGCGCGGTCAGCGTCTGCTCGACCAGCGTGGTGCCGGAACGCGGGAAGCCCATGACGAAGATCGGCTGGGCCGAGTCCTCCCGGACCCGGGCGCGCGGCAGGATCTTGATGCGCTGGGCGGTAAAGAACCGCTTCAGGCGGTTGGCAAGATTCTGCGCCTGGTCGGCGAGGTAGGAGATCCCGCTGATCTCGCGCAGCCGGCGCTTGCCCTCGACGAAGGCCTCGAAGGCCTCGTCGTAGCGGCCCATCTGGTCGAGCAGCCGGCCCTTCTCCAGCAGCTCCGCCGGACCGAGCCGACCGCCCTCGGCCCGCTCGGCCAGGCCGTGGAGGATGGCGAGCGCCGGCTCGTACTCGCGCCGCCTGCCCTGCACCACGGCGCGGGCGAGCACGATGCTCGGATGGTTGGGCGCGATTCGCTCGGCCCGATCCAGCAGCTCGTCCGCCGCATCGAAATTGCGGTCGGCCTCCTCAAGCCGCGACCAGCCGAGCAGCGTCTGCAGGATGGTCGGCGCGGCCGCAACCGACTCTTCATAGAACTGCCGCGCTTCCGCCATCTTGCTCTGGTTCTTGAGGTTCCAGGCGAGATTGGCGAGCACGATCGGGTCGCGCTTGTCGGCCAGTTCCAGCACCCGCCGGTAATGGTACTCGCCCGCCGGGGCGCGGTTGGCCTCGGTCAGGATCATCCCCATCAGATGGTGGGCCTGCGGATTCTGAGGCGCGATCCTGACCGAGTTGCGGGCGTGGATCTCCGCCTCCTGGATGGCACGCTTGTTGAGCAGGAGGAGCGTGAGCTCGTTGGTCGCCGGGAAATCATTGGGGTTGAGCTTGACGATCCGCTTCAGCAGGGCCTCGGTCGCCGAGCGGCTGGTCGCCTTGCGGATTTGCGCCAGCACCCAAAGCGCCCGCAGATGGCCCGGCGCCAGATCGAGGATGTCGAGGCAGAGCCGTTCGGCAGCCGCCGAGTCGCCCGATTTCTGCGCTTCCGCCGCACGCTCGACCAGGGGCGCCAGGTGGCGTGCGGAATCGCTGAGCACAAGCGCAGCGTCGGTGGCGCCGCAGCAGCGGCTGGCGCGGAGCCCGCTGCCGCAGGCACAGAGACGGGGATCGTTGGCGGCCATGATGCGCGCAGGATGGCGCTTGCGGGCGGGCAACTCAAGCGCCGGCTGGAACGTCGGCGAAGGCGGCGTCGCAACGCCTTTTCAAAGCGGGAGCTTTCTGCTAACAGCTCCGCCGCCTGAGAGACGAGAAACGCTTCTGTGACCCATCTTATTGAAATCGAAGGGATTGCGAAGAGCTTCGGCGCGATCGAGGCGGTGCGCGGCATCAGCTTCACGGTCGATCGCGGCGAAGTTCTGGGCTTCCTTGGGCCCAACGGCGCCGGCAA
>DATGFU010000672.1:0-9963 GCA_035308865.1 Allostellaceae bacterium
TGCTCCACCACCACGGAGCAGACATAGCGCGGCGCCTGCACCGGCGCGAAGGCGACGAAGAGCGCGTGGTCGCGCTCCTTCCACGGGATCTGCAGCTGCATCTCGCCCTTGAGGGCGCCGTGCTCGCGCTCGGCCGCCGAGATGTGGCGGACCTGGGCGGAGCCAGACTTGCCGCCCATCGCCATGCCGTCATCGGTGATGCGCGCACCATAGGCGGTACCGCCCGGCTCGTTGCACACCGCGTCCATACCGCGAATCACGGCTTCGAGGTTGCGCGGCTGGCAACCGAGCGGCGGATGGTCCGGCCCGGCCTCGCCGCCCTGGCCCGGCACCATCAACCCCTCGGCACGGAACAGCCGCGCCACCACCGCGCGGTTGGTCACGAGCCGCGCGACCTGCGTCGCGAGCTGCAGCGGCGTCGCCGTGATGTAGCCCTGGCCGATGCCGATATTGAGCGTCTCGCCGTTCTGCCAGGGCACGCCATAGGTGGCCATCTTCCATGCGCGCGTCGGTACCAGCCCGCGCCGCTCTCCGGGGATATCGATGCCGGTCGGCGCCCCGAACCCGAGGCGATGCGCCATCGCGGCAACACGGTCGACGCCGAGCTTCTTGGCCACCTCGTAGAAGTAGATGTCGCAGGAGTTCTTATAGGCGCCGTGCAGATCGAGCGTGCCATGGCCGTCATGAGCCCAGCAATGGAACTCGATGTCCCCCAGTGTTATCGAGCCGGTGCAGGTAACCTGGAAGTCGGGGGTGATCAGCCCATCCTCCAGCGCCGCGAGACCGACGGTCGGCTTGAATGTCGAACCGGGCGGGTACATGCCCTGGATGGTTTTATTGTAGAGCGGCCCATGCGGGTCGGCGTTCAGCTGGTCCCACACCTCCTGCTTGATGCCCCCCACGAAGTCGTTGGCGTCGTAAGACGGCGATGACGCCATCACCAGCACGTCGCCGGTGACCGCATCGAGCACGACGCAGGTCGCCGCCTCTTCCGAGGCGATCCGCCGCTGCGCAAAATCCTGCAGCGTCATGTCGAGCGTCGTGGCGATATCGGCGCCGATTTGGCCATCATGCCGCCCGACCTCGCGCACCACTCGGCCGAGCGCATTGACCTCGACCTGGGACGTGCCGGCCGTGCCGCGCAGCGCCTCGTCCTGGCTCTTCTCGACACCGCTCTTGCCGATCTGCGCGTCCGGCAGCTCGAGCACGGGATCGCCATCCAGATCCGATTCGGCCGGCCGCGCGACATAGCCCACGGCGTGGCTCGCCCGCTCGGCGAACGGATAGGCGCGGGTCAGACCCACGGCGACGTTCACCCCCGGCAGGTCGGGCGAGTTGACCTCGATCCGTGCCAACTCGTCCCAAGTGATGTTGTCGCGCACGACGACCGGCACGAAGCCGTGACGCTGCTTCGCGTCGCGCAGCACGCGGCGGCGGTCGCCCTCGCCGAAGGGGATCAGGTCGGCGATGGCGTCCAGCGTCTCCTCGATGTCGCCTGCCTGGTCCGGCACCAGCTCGATCCGGTAGTTCTGCCGGTTGATAGCGAGCGGCACGCCGAACCGGTCGAGGATCCGGCCGCGATGCGGCGCCAGCAGGCGGACGTTGATGCGGTTGGCCTCGGCCAGCGTCTCGTAGCGCGCCGCCTCGACCACCTGAAGGTGATACATGCGAGCGGCCAGCGCGCCGAAGAGACCGATCTCGCCGATGCCGAGGATCGCCGCCCGCCGGGTCAGCACGCGATAGCGGCTCTCGTTGCGCGGATCGCCCTTCACGCCCAGGCCTCGCTCGCGCGTTGCAGCCGGGCGAGCACCCAGCCCAGCGCCGGGAACAGGGCCACGGTCAGTACAGCCTGGAAGGCGAAACGTCGGGGGTCGAGCAGCGATGCGGTGAGAAGCGTGGCGATCGCCCAGGACGCCACCGCCACACCGGCCGCCAGAATGGCGAAGCCGAACCAGACGAAGGCGAAGCTGCGCCCGACGAAGATGCCGCGGCTCGACAGCACGGCCCAGCGTGCCACCAGCAGCAGGAGCGGCGTGACCCCGACCGTGGCGCCCGGCGCCGTGGTCAGCAGATCGAAGAACAGGCCGATCAGGAAGACCGCCAGGTAGGAGAGATGCTCCGGGCGATAGAGCGTCCAGTGGAAGACCGACATCAGCAGGAAGTCGGGTGTGACGGCAGCGTAATCGGGAATGTCGAGCGGCACCGCCGACAAGATCGCAAAAAGAACGGAAATAATGGGCGGCAAGAGACGCGGCGCCACGCCGGCCGCACTGGACGGCGAGCGCGGCTTCACGGGCGGGCCGCCGTGTCCGAGGCCCCCTTCTTCGCCGGCTTCGGCGCCGGCACCGCGGCCGGTGGCAGCATGCCAGAGAGGCCGAAATCGACGATCTTCACGAAGTCCACGACCGACAGATCGGCCACCGGCGCCACCCGCAACTGGCCATCCGCCGAGACAATGACGCCAACCGGAATGCCCGGCGGGAAGATGCCGCCGTCGCCCGAAGTGACGACATGCTCCCCGACTTCGGGCTTGGCGTTCGGCGCCAGGAAGGCGAGGAGCGGGTGGGGCGTGTTGTCGCCGGCAAGGATCGCCCGCTCGCGCGAGGTCTGCAGCACCACCGGGATGCGGCTGTTGAGATCGGTGATGAGGAGGATGCGCGCCGCCCGGTCGCCGACCTCGGCGATCCGCCCGACCAGCCCGGTTCCCGACGCCGCCGCCTGGCCCTTCGCGATGCCGTCCATGCCGCCCTTGTCGATGAGCAGGCTGCGCGAATAGGCGCCGCCCGAGGTGCCGATGACATGCGCGGAGATCGACCACGCGGCGTCGCCCGGATCATACTTGGCGAGCCCGCGCAGGGACTGGTTCTCGGCCTCGAGCCGCCGCGCCGCGTCCTGCCACTGCAGCAGCGTCTCGTTCTCGTCGCGCAGCCGCTGGTTCTCGGCATAGAGACCGACCATGTCGCCGACCCGCGCGATGGCCGCCTCGGTGGCCGCCACGGGCCGCGCGATCGCCGACAGGATCGGCGACATCAGATCGGCCGTCGCCATCCGCGCCCGCTCGACCAAAGCCACGTCGGCCTTGCCGATGACGATGATGACCACCGACAGCACCACCAGCACCGCATAGGCGAAGCGCTGGGCCAGCAGCTTCACGGGCGCCAGCAGGCGCGGCAAGGCGGCGGAAGTGAGCGTCACGCGCGGGTCCCCGGCCACGCCCCGCGCGTGGCCTTCGCAACTGCGAACCTACGACTCAGGCGGCTGCGAAGCAACCGCGCGGGGCGGGCGATCGCGCGGCGGCACCTTCGGATTCAGCGCCGTCCGCTCCAGGTGGCGCGCGATGCTCGTGCTCATCTCGTCCAAACGACGCAGTATGGCAGCCCGCTCCTTACGCCGCCGCCACGGATCGGACGGAGGCTCGGACGACGGGTGCGGATCGGCGGCGTTCATGAGACCGAATTGAACACGACGGACGGACCCGGCTCAGGGCGGACGGATGACCGCCCTATCGGGGCCGGGAGCGAGGCAGGGGGATGAAGGTCGAAGCCGATATGCGATGCGTGCAGCTACAGAGCGCCCGCTTGAGATAGCGCCGATGCTCCTCAATGATGCCGATTCCTGACAAACCGTCCAGCGGAGTCGCGCGGAATCCCCGCGCGTTCATTGTAGCGGAAGCCGAATTCCGCGAGGTACCGCTACGCCGCCGCCGCGGCCTCGGCCGCCGTCTCGGCATACGCGTCGTGCAGCAGCTGCACCGAGAGCACGCTCGTCAGCCTGCCATAAAGGTCGCTCCGCCGCCGCGCGTCCGAGGTCTCCGCCGCCTCCTTCGACCAGGCGGCGACGGTCGCCGGGACGAACAGGCCGGTGCGCCGGAGCGCGTCGGCGCTCATGAGGTCGTCGCGCAGCGCGTCCTTGCCCTGCCAGAGCGGCAAGGCCGGCGCGTTGTAGCCGAACTTCATGCGCTTCCGGACGTGCTTCGGCACGAGCTTGGCGAAGGCTTGGCGCAGCACGTATTTCTCCTTGAGCGCCAGCATCTTGACCATCGGCGGCATGGCGCAGGCATCGGCGATCATGGCATTGGCCAGAAACGGCACGCGCAGCTCGACCGAATGCGCCATGGAGTTGCGGTCGGACCGGGCGAGGATGTAGTTGGACAGCCGCGTGGTGAGCTCCAGGTAGATCGACTTGTTGAAGTCGTCGATGCCGGCATAGCGGTCCTTCAGCGGCGCCGCCATGGCCGCCATGGCGGAGGTCTCGCCCAAACTGTCCTCCGGCTCGTCGCGGAACAGGCCCTCGCGCTGGCGCATGCGGATCTGCCAGGTCGGGTACCAGGCGGGATAGGTGCCGAAGCGCTCGATCACCGGCCGCGCGTCGCGCGACAGGATTTCGCCGACCACGCGGCGGTCCTCCTCGGCGCCGAAGTAGTAGCGCAGCACGCGCGGCAGCAGGAAATCGCGCAATCCCGCTACGCCCGGCAGAGTCAGCGCCCGGCGGATCTGGTTCAGCGTGTACTGGAAATAGCCGCCGTAGAGCTCGTCCGAGCCCTCGCCGGCGAGGATGACCTTCAACCCCTTGTCGCGGACGAGCCCCGACAGCGCGAACATCGGCACGTCGAGCAGCGAGGATTGCGGCTGCTCCAGGTGCCACAGCACCTTGCGGAAGAGGGCGGCGTCGACCGGCGGCGACTCCAGCACCTCGGCCTGGAAGCCAGCGGAGGCGATGGTCTGCCGGAAGATCGGCGACTCGTCGAACTCAGGATCGGCGAACTTGATCGAGAAGGTCCTTAGCCCGCCCGCGGCTGGGCCCAGAACCCGCTGCAGCACGAGAGAAGTCACCGTCGAATCGATGCCGCCGCTCAGATATGCAGCGACCGGCAGGTCACCGATCGTGTGCGATGCGACGGCCGCCGTGAAGGTCTCCCGCAGCTGGGCTGCAAAAGGGCCGACCGGATGGAAACGGCTGCCGGCGAAGGGCGGGAACTCCGGCTGCCAGTACGGGCGCGACGTCAGCGCGCCACCGTCGAGCGCCACTTCGAGACGCTCGCCCGGCGGCACATTCTCGATTCCGGCGAAGGCCGTGCGCCGGCCGGGTATGTAGGAAAACGCGAAGAAGTCGTATATCGATTGGGCATCAAGCCCGAACGGCACGAGGCCGGTGGCCAGGATCGCCTTGGCCTCCGAGGCGACGATGAGGTAGCCGCCACCGTCATGGATCAACAGTGGCTTGATGCCGACCCGGTCGCGGGCCACGATGGCGCGTCGCCGCCCGAGATCAAGCAAAACAAAGCCGAACATCCCGTCGAGACGGGCAACAAAGCCCTCGGGATCCTCTTCATAGAGATGGAGAATGGTCTCGCAGTCGGAGTGCGTCCGGAAGCGATGGCCGCGGGCGAGCAGCTCGTCGCGAAGCGCACGATAATTGTAGATCTCGCCGTTGCAGATCAGCGCAACGGTCTCGTCCTCGTTGAAGAGAGGCTGCTGGCCACCGGCGACGTCGACGATGCTGAGGCGTCGGAACCCGAGCGCGGCGCCGCCGGAAACGAAGCTCGCCTCGTCGTCCGGTCCGCGATGTTCGATCGCTCGCAGCCCACGCGACAGCACCGGCGCCGGCACGGGCCGGCCGCGTTTGTCGAGAATGAATAGGATCCCGCACATGAAACCGCTCCGACGCCGAAGCTCAGGGCGCAAGCAAACGGGATGGGTGAAACATGGTCAATGAACAACCGCCAGGCACCGCTGCGGACCGGGCTGCACTGTTTCGGGACGGGCCCGAAAAGCACAAGGCGCAGGAGACTGCCCCGAGCCGGAGCCTCCCCTGCGCCTGCACCTTGATAGTCCCCCCGGTCCTTCCGTGGAAGGTCCGGGCACGGAACGGCGGTTTATACGCCGAGCCGACAAACGCTGCTGGTTAGGTACCAGCCGCGCCGTTGACCGCGCTGCCGACCGTGCTGAAGGCCTTCGACACGCTGGTGCCAAGGAAGCCGACAGCGGCAATGATCACGACGGCGATGAGCGCCGCAATCAGGCCGTATTCGAGCGCCGTAACACCATCCTCTTCCCGGCGGAGCCGGCGAACCAACTTCATCATAACTCACCTCCGCATTAAGAATACAGTAACTTTTGCAGTTTGCGCACCACGCCATGTGACGAGCCCGATCCTTTTACACTAATGCGTCGGCGATTAGAAGCGAAAATGACTCGACGCCGATAAAATTTGTGCGAGGACCTTATAAACCATCTTTCAATTATTCACTTGCAGTTAACTTTGCGAGATTTACCTTTTGTTAACTGAAAAAAGTCGGTCAACGGGGCAGGTGTAGTCGGGCGCGCAGGCCGCCGCGCGGCGAGGTCTCCAAGGTGAGGTCGCCGCCGTGACTGCGCATGATGTCGCGCGCAATGGTCAACCCGAGCCCTACTCCGCCGGTTGCACGGTTGCGCGAGACCTCGAGCCGGAAGAACGGGCGGAAGACGGCCTCTCGCTGCGCCTCCGGAATGCCGGGTCCGTCGTCGTCGACCGTGATGTCGACCGCACGTCGGTCTGCAACCACCGCAACCCAGACGTTGCGCGCGTGGCGTACCGCGTTCGAAATCAGGTTCATCAGGCACCGGCGAAAGGCATCCCGGCGGATCGGCACATGCAGCTCGGCCGGCAGGATCAGCTCGATGGCGCCGCCGCCCCGCCGCGCCGCGGCTGCGGCGTCGCCGATCAGCTCGACCAGGTCGGTCACCTGCGGCGGCTCGTCACCCTCGCCGCGGACGAAGGCAAGGTAGCCCTCGACCATCTGCTCCATCTCGGCGACATCGGAGCGGAGTCCCTGGATTTCCTCGCCATCGCCGAGCAGCGCCAGCTCCAGCTTCATCCGGGTGAGCGGCGAACGGAGATCGTGGCTCACGCCGGCCAGCATCTCGGTGCGCTGCGAAATCTGGCGGCGGATGCGGTCGCGCATCAGCAGGAAGGCCATCGCGGCCTGCCGCACCTCAGCGGCACCCTCCGGCCGGAATTCGGGGATGTCGCGTCCCTTGCCGAAAGCCTCGGCGGCGACGGCGAGCCGGTGCAGGCTGCGAATCTGGTTCTTGAGGAACAACGTCGCGACGGCGCAGGTGATGAGCGCCGTGCTGATCATCCAGGTCATGAAGATCCAATTGTCCGACGAATAAAGCCGGCTGAACGGGATCGACACGTCCAGCAGCCCGTCCGGCAGTTGGACCCAGACATAGATCGTGTGCGGCCGCCGCCGCTCCGTCATCAAATAAGGCAACTGCAGGCGCTGGGTGAGCGTCGCCCGCAGCACGGTCGCGGTCTGGCCGTGCGGGCCCTCGTCCGGGCGCTCCTTGAGCGTCGCGCCAGGCTCGAAGCGCAGCTCCAGATCGGTGGTGCGGGAAGCCAGCTCGAGCAGGTTCTCGCGCTGCTCGGGCGTACCTACCAGGTTGATCGAATCGATCACCAGCGCGATATCGCCGGCGACGCCGCTCGCCAGCCGCTTCTGCACTGTCTCCCAAAGCCGATCGTAGAACACCAGCGTCGCGACAGCGAGGACAAGAATCAGCGGCGTCACCAGGATCAGGATGGCGCGCCCGAACAGGGTCCGCGGCAGCAGGCGCTTGATCGCTCCTCTCGACCGCGCCGCGCGGACCGGGGGCGCAGCCGCCACGCGGTCAGTCGGGACGGAGGACATAGCCCACGCCTCTGACGGTCTGGAGGTAACGGGGGAACCGGGGATTGACCTCGATCTTCTTGCGCAGGCGGGTGATCTGCACGTCGATCGTTCGCTCGTTGCCGCTGAACTGGCTGTGGGCGTTGAGCGCCTCGCGGGACAGCGGCTCGCCCGGCTTCGCCGCCAACGCCATCAGCAACGCCGCTTCGCCCTCGGTCAGCCGGACCGGCTCGGTGCCGCGGAAAAGCTCGCCACGTGAAAGATCGAGCCTGAACGCGCCCAGCTTCAGCTCGCGCGGCGGCAGCGGCTCCGGCGGCGCTACACGGGCCAGCACGTTGCGGACCCGCAAGACCAGCTCGCGCGGCTCGAAAGTAGATTTCGCAAGATAGTCGTCGGCACCGCGCTCAAGACCCTCGATGCGGTCCGCCGGCTCGGCCATCGCCGTCAGCATGAGCACCGGCACCCGGCTGTCGCGCCGGATCTCCGTCAGCAGATCCAAGCCGCTCTCGCCCGGCATCATCACGTCGAGCACGATCAGATCGAAGGCGAAGAGGCCGAGCTGCTTGCGGGCCTCGCCGGCATCGGCGGCTTCGGTGACGCGGAACTGGTTGCGCTCCAGATAGCGCCGCAGCACCGCCCTGAGCCGCGCATCGTCATCGACGACGAGCAGGTGCGGCGGTGGGGCATCGACTGCCTCGAAATCCGGATCGGGGACGATCGCCATGGCTCAGAGTCCGCCCGAAAAATGTCGTCGTTACGACAGGCTTTATCGTCATCCCCGCGGAGGCGCTATCGCATTCACACATCTCACCCCGAAGGCGGCCGATGTCCCCTCTCCGCCCTCGGGGGCGGAGAGGGTTAGGGTGAGGTGGGGGATTCCAAAGCGCGTGCCGGCCGGGCTCGACAGCCTCGTATCCGTGCTTGTGCTTCAAAGGGCCGTCGTCGCCCCACCTCACCCCGACCCTTGCGCCCCCGGGGCGGAGAGGGAGGCTTGGGCACCTCGAAAGAGACGCGTGAATCCGGTAGCGCGAAAGCGGGAATGACGGCAACCTATCGGCATCACACAATTCATGTCCATTGGACACTCAACCGCCTGTGCCGCGCTCGAACCGACGGCGATCGCGCGGCGCCTCGACGAGGCCGAGCAGCACGCGGCGAAAGCCTTCCACGGCATCGGGACCGGCGCCACGCCAAGCGCGGGCGATGCGTTGGCGCTGACGCTCCCACAACAGTCGCTCCAGTTTTCGGCCTTCGTCTGTCAGGCTGAGAAGGCGCTGCCGCCGATCGATGGCGCCCGGCAACTGAGCCACCAGCCCGCGCTCGATCAGCTCGTGGACGAGCCGGCTCAAGGTCTGCTTGGTAAGGTGCAGAATGTCGAGCAGCCCGCCCACCGAAATCTGCGGCTCGCGGCCGACGAAATGCAGAATCTGGCGGTGACCGGTGCCGAGCCCCATCGCGGTCACCGCGGCATCCGCTTCTTCGCCGAGGTCGCGGGCGGCGAAGAACAAGAGATCCAGCCCCTGGCGCAGCTCCTCCTCGCGCAGGAAGAGCAGTGAGCCTTGCGGCGTGCTCGACATGGGCTCAGCGCTTCAGCAGGTTGCTCCGCCACAACGGCGCCACCCAGCCATGCGGGTCCGGCGCCGCGCCATATTGAATCTCGACGATGGCGTCGTAGAGCTTGCGGGTCAGCGGACCGGTCCGGCCACCGTTGATGATGATATCGTTGCCCTTGTAGCCGAGGCGGCCGACCGGGGAGACCACGGCCGCGGTGCCGGTGCCCCACATCTCGGCCAGCGCGCCCTTGGCCGCCGCTTCGAACACCTCCTCGATGGCGATCGGCCGCTCCGAGACCTTGTGGCCCCAGTCGCGCAGCAGGGTCAGGATGGAATCCCGCGTGACCCCGGCGAGGATCGTGCCCGTCAAGGGCGGCGTGGCGACCTCGTCGCCGATCTTGACCATGATGTTCATGGTGCCGACCTCGTCGAGATATTTGCGGTGCACGCCGTCGAGCCACAGCACCTGGGTATAGCCGGCCTTCTTCGCGACCTCGGCACCATAGAGGCTGGCGGCGTAGTTCGCCGCGGTCTTGGCGGCACCGGTACCGCCCGGCACGGCGCGGACATATTCGTCGGTCGCCAGGATCTTCACCGGGTTCATGCCCTCGGCATAGTAGGGGCCGACCGGCGACAGGATCAGGAAATAGGTGTAGCGCTTGGACGGGCGCACGCCGAGGAACGCCTCGGACGCGATCACGGTCGGGCGCAGATAGAGCGCCGTGCCCGGCTTCGACGGGACCCACGCCTGGTCGATTT
>DATGFU010000673.1:0-3134 GCA_035308865.1 Allostellaceae bacterium
ATATTCCCGGCAACGCTTTGCGCCGAAAGGCTCGCCGCGGTGATCGTCCCCGCCGTCTGGTCGACCGCGCCGTGGGCATTCAGCGTCGCGGCGCCGCTGTCCGCCACCGTGCCGGCGATGCCGATCGTGCCGCCCGAAGCCGTGACGGCCAGACTGCCCACGGTGAAAGTGCCGCCGCCCATCGACACGTTGGTGGCGGCGGTCAGCGCCGTTGCACCGCCGATCGCAAGGTCGCCGGCGAGCGTGATCGCGCCTCCGGTGCTCTTGACCGTCAGGCTCGCCGCGCTGATCTTCCCCGCCGTCTGGTCGATCGCGCCGGAAGCGGTCAGCGTGGCCGCGCCGCCGTCAGTGATCGTGCCGCCAATATCGATGGCGCCGGCGGAGGCCCCCACCACCAGGCTGCCGAAACTGAACGGCCCCGGCCCGAACACGACGCCGCCGCCGGCGGTCAGGGTCGTGTTGCCGGTCGTCGTCACAGCGCCGTCGAGGGTGATGTCGCCCGCCGTGGTCGTCGCAGCGAGCTTCGTCGCCGAGAGCGTACCGCCCGACTGATCGATCGCGCCCGCGGCAGTGAGCGTCGCGGCGCCGCCGTCGGTGACCGTGCCGCCGAAGGTGATCCCCCCGCCCGAGGCCGTCGCCGTGAGGCTGCCGACCTTGATCAGGCCCGAGCCCAGCGCGATGCCGCCGCCGGCGCTGAGGCCGGCTGCGCCTGTCGAGGTGAGATTGCCGGCGAAGGTTATGTTCCCGGTCGTGCTGGTCGCCGTCAGGCTGGCTACCGTCAGCTGGCCCGAGGTCTGGTCGATCGCCGCGGCGGCCTTGAGAGTGGTGGCGCCGGCCGAGATCGTGTTGGCGAGCGTGATGCTGCCCGTCGACGCGGTGGCCGACAGCGCGTTCGTCGCGGCAAAATTGTTCAGCGCGATCGCCGCCGCAGTGAGGTTCGCCGAGCCGGACGACCCCGTGACAGAAAGCGTGCCGCCGTCCGACACGACGAGCGCGCCGCTGACCGCCGAGACGAGCGAGGCCGTCAGATTGTCCGTCAGGCTGGCGCCGCCCGTGGTGCTGAAGTTCACGGCCGACACGGACGCGTCGGTGAGGGTAATGCCGCCGCCCCCTGCTGTGGCCGAGAGCGCCGGCGCCGAGACGAGGCCGGCCGTCTGATCGATGGCACCCGTCGATGTCAGGATCATCGTCGTGCCGGCCGAGACGTTGCCGGCAATGCCGATGCCGCCCGCGCCCATAGCGGTCGCGTCCAGCGCGTTTGTCGCGGCGAAGGTGCCGAACTGGATCGACGCGGCGTGCAGCGCCGCGGAATTCGCATTGCCTCCGATCGTCAGCGACTTCGCCGCCGTCACCGTCAGGCTGCCGCCGACCCCCGCAGTCAGGTCGGTGTTGGATGCATCGGTCAGGCTGGCCGCCCCGCCCGTCGCCAGCGTCACGGTCGAGAGGCCGTTGCCGTTGGTTACGGAACCGAGCGTGATCGTGCCGCCGCCGGTGGAATCGGCGGTCAGCACCGGCGTGGTGATCGTCCCGGAGGTCTGGGTGATGGCCCCGAGGGCGGTCAGCTTCGCCGAGGTGCCGGCGCCGAACGCGCCGGCGATCGTGATCGCCCCGGAGGTGGCGTCGGCCACCAGGGTCGTGCCGGCCGCGAACGGGTTGAATGCGATCGACGCGCCGGTGAGGTGCGCCTGGCCCGCCGATCCCGTGACGGAGAGCGCGCCGGTGGCGTCCACCGTCAGCAGCCCGGTGACATGGGAGGTCAGGGTGGTCGCCGCGGCGTCGTCGAGCGTCGCCGCTCCGGCCGTCGTCAGCGACACGGTCGAGATCCCCGTCGCGGTGACGTCGTCGAGCGTGATGTTGCCGACGGCCGTAGCCGTCAGCGTGGGCGCGGTGATGAGAGCGCCGGCCGTCGTGTCGACGATCGTCGTCGCGGAGTTCAACGTAATGCTGGTGCCGGCGGTGATCGCGCCCAGAACGTCGATGAACCCGGTCTTCGAATCCGCGGACAACGTCGTGCCGATCGTGAGGGCGTCCAGCTTGACGCTGTTCCCCGTGAGATCCGCCGACCCCGCGATGCCCCCCACTTCGAGGGCGCCGCTCGAGGTCACGGTCATGCTGCCGCCGACGTTGGTGCTGCCGATGACGAGCGTCGCCACGGTGTCGGTAAGGCTCACATCGCCGGTGACCAGGAACAGCGTCTCGAGGCTGCCGCTGGCGGACGACACGCTGTCGAGCGTGGCGTTGTTCGATGCGGAAAGCACCAGGATCGGCGTGGTGATGTGCCCGGCGGTCTGCACGATGCTGCCGGCCGACGCGATGAACTCGGCGCCTCCGGGCGCGATGATCACGCCGTCGAGCGTGACGCCGCCGCTGCCGGTCGCCTGCGCGATGATGATGGCATCGCTCGTTGTGGCGTCGGTCAGATGCATGGCGCCGATGGTGACCGAGCCGGCCGAGACGTCGGCCTCGCCGGCGGAACCGCTGAGCGTCAGCGCACCGGTCACCGTGGCCGACAGCGTGCCGCCGACCGCGGCGGTGAGCACCGTGTCCGAAGCGTCGGTCAGGGTGGCGTCGCCGACCGAGGTCAACGACACCGTCGACGTGCCGGGCGCTGCCACGCCGCTCAGCGTGATCGAGCCGCCGGCGTTCGCCGTCAGCGAAGGCACGGTGATCGTGCCCGCGGTCTGGTCGATCGACCCGGTCGTGTCGAGGACCAGCGCCGTGCCGGCGACCGCGAGATCGGCCTCGATGTCGATATCGCCAGCGCCGCCCTCGAGCTTTAGCTTGGTCACGCTCGACGGCAGCGTCGTCGCGCCGAGGACGGTCAGAGCGGCGGTATCGGCGGTGCTGCCGATGACCAGGTTCGTCGCCGTGATCTCGTTGAGCGTGGAGTTCGCGAAGAACAGGTCTGAACCCGGCGCCGGATCGGTACCGCCGATGACGACCGGCTCGGTGGCGACCAGCGGCACAAGTGTCACCGTCGGCGCCTTGACGGTATCGCTGAACGTCATCTCGATCGAATCGAAGGTGATCGATGTGCCGGCGGATACCGCGCCGCCGACGGAGATGACGAGCGCCTCCGCTCCCAGGGTCGTGCCGGCCGCGAAGGCGCCGAAGTCGATGACCGGGCTGACCAG